>CAYSUZ010000282.1:0-2999 GCA_964434335.1 uncultured Planctomycetota bacterium
AATCATACCTTCAATTATCTGAACGTTTTCGATTTCGCGGGTGTAGGAAAAGTCGCGCACAGGCAACGACCAGCGCACTTCGAAGAGGTCTTCGATCTGCCTTAGCTGATCTTCGACAACAAGATGCATCTGCTCGAAATTGTGCTTACGTTGAGAGATTTGTTCTGCTATATCTTCGGCGCTAGGCTCTGAGTCGGTCAAGCAGCCGACTGTCAAAACAGCGAGAAGCGCGAACAGTATGATATATCGAGCTGTTTTCATGTACTCTCCTTGATAATGCAAACCGTGATTGCGCGGAATTTTGAAATAGATAACAGGTGCAAAGAGGCAGTCACGGATTCAATCGCCCAGCATCTCTGTGAGATTTACGCCTTCGTCTTCTTCGCTCTTGCGCAGTATCTCAATAAGCTTGATGTCTTGTTCAATGCGCCTGGCGAGTTTGAAGACATAGGGTTTGCCTTCGAGACGGCCCTGCAGGTCTTGGAGCATCGCCTGCCATGAACCGTCATACAACTCGTTGCGCAAAAGAACCAGTCCTTTTTCGTCAGGGGTTAATTCACGTGGAACCATATTCGTTTCTCCCGGCTGCGAATAGATCGCAACCAGTTCCCCCTCTCTAGTCATAAGTTACAAATCGTATTTTACCCCCAGCACCGACAACGTCAAGCAAAATGAATCAATCGCACGATGAAAAACGCCTGCGCGCGAATTCTAATCAGCACCCGAAATCGCGCCGATACAATAGTAAAGGCGTTTTTTGCTGGAATAGGCCAGTTGTTAAGCATATAATTCCCTTATAGCAAGTGGAGAATACGCCACATCAGTCGATGAGGTAATATAATGACGCAAGGCCAACAAGCACCTCAAAAACGCAATTCGGTGCTGGAAAAACAACAGCGATTTTTTCTGCTGGCTTCGGTTACCGGTGCGGCCGCTATCGGAGCGGTAATTTTGCTGACAATCCTCGTGCTTAATCGCTTCGCAGGGGCGCAACAGCCCGATCAACTCATGATCCTCAAACCGAACGTCCAAGTAAAGACCGAAACGATAAAAACCATCCCCGATGATATCGCCGTGGGAATAAAAGCGTCTGGGCCGGGCGAAAACGATCTGCAGGGCAACCTCATGGAGCCTGATACCGTTGGCGACACGATGGATCGCTTCACGGATAATATGGAAGCAGGCTCTGCGATGAAGATGCCGGAGTCGTCCTACTCGGATCACATGCCCGACGTGAACCCCTCCCGCAGTCCCACCAGCGCCAACGGTTCTCTGCCAGCGAGCGGCGCGAAAAAATGGGGCGGGCCGTCAGAAGTCGGCAGCGGCGGCGGCGCCAGCACAGGACACGGCATAAGAGGCGGCGCGGGCAATATGGGTCAGGGTCTCGGCGCACTGGCGGGCGACCGCGACATACTGCTAATATGGGTGCTGGATTCATCGGCGAGCATGTTCGACAAAATCGAACAGATGAAGCAGGAAATCACCACGCTTTTCAAGTCCTATGACCGAAAGATGACGATGAGCGTCATTTCGTTCGACAACAAGCCGATTAGCATCATCAGCAAACCAACGAATCAGGTGCAGAAAGTTATCGCCGCCTTCGACAAGGTAAAGGCGGACGGCAAAAAAAAGCAGATTGACCACATAAACTATTATTTCAAAAACAAAAAAGTCCACCCTGACGCCGGTGTGGAAAACACGATGAAAGCCATACAATACGCGGCCAAGACACACTCGAACCCTCGGCGAAAAGTCGTGATAGCGCTTATGACCGATGAAGTCGGAAACGATTCCAACGAAGGAAATACGAACAACACTCTCTCGGCGCTCAAACGCGGCAAGATTGCTTTTTTCGTTTTCGGGCCGCAATCAAATATGCGCAACAGCATCTTTACGCAAACTACAATGGTATCGGATCCGAGTTTCCCCAAAGAAATAGCCCCCACAGGCACAGTCAGAATTCTCTCGCGAGCCGACCACGGCAGCGCCCTGCCGATAAAAGAACCGCTTGCATATCACCGAAGTATTTTTTCTGCGCGAAGAGGAGGCAACTCAGGACAACCCTATTTCTCCGGTCTGGGGCCGTATTACCTGAGTCGTCTGGTCGAAGCCACCGGCGGCAAATACTACTTCTTCGAAGGATCGAGCAATGCCATGTCGCAGTTCAAGCCGATCTACGACAGCCGCCACAAAAATTACAACAACATGGTCAAGGCGCTTAACGACCTGCGAAAGAATGTCAACGAATGGGAATCGCGGCAGTCATTGCCAGCAACCTTCTCTTCGCAGGCCAGATTTGACGGCGCAAAAATAATCGCACACACAAATCTCGCACTGGCCGAAAAGATTATATCGAGACTGCAAAATTACAAACCCGGAGAAGAAGACACCATCAGAATAAACGCCCACAGGCAACTATGCTTGACGGAACTCTACGCCGCAAGATTCCGGCTGATGGAATATATCGCTGCGCTTAACGACACAAAAAAACTGCGCTACGAAACAACCCAAAGCGGCAATACAGTAACAACATACCTCGGGCGAATTACCGAAAGCCCCGTAACCGGCATGAGCGGTATGTTGAAAAACGCGGCGGTGGACTTCCCCACCCAAAAACAGATGCGTTTGGTAATCCGCAGCCAAGCGGAATGGCAGGAGGCGATCAAGAAACACTCTGCCCTGAGAATGCTCCAGGACAAACCCCGAGTCAATTTCAACAACGAAATGATAATCGTTGTCTCGGCGGGAATACAATATCATCCGGATGCTCACACCGACATTATCACGACGTTCGAGATCGACGGCAAGTTGATGGTGGTTACAGATCAGGAATTACCACGGGCTTCGCGCCACAACATTGACAAACCCTACTTCCCCAACAGCGTGTTGGTCGTTGCCAAATTTAGCGGCAAGGTCGAATTTATAACGGTCTCAGAATGGGCCGAGAGCAACAAGAGCATTTTCGGCAATTCTATTAAGGGCGGCTCAAAATCCGCAAA
>CAYSUZ010000283.1:0-2989 GCA_964434335.1 uncultured Planctomycetota bacterium
CTAGCGAACTCGATTATATGATCGTATTTGGAGTGGATTTCTCTGTGACCCATGCCCAGCAAAGCGCCATAGAGAAAGACGTTTTCGCGAACAGTCAGCTCACCCTGAAACCCCACGCCCAGCTCCAGAAATAGCCCAGCACGGAATTGTCATACTTGATCTTGAAGTCCGTAACAGCCATTACGAGCGTCAGGTAAAAATAATTCTTGCGGCCCGGACGACCATCTTTGTTGTATGATTTTAGTTGCGAGGGTGATAAGTTCGCCGACATTCGCCTTCTCTTCTCATTAATATTGTGCCAAAAGTTCCTGCGGCATTATACGTCCTTTGTCGCGCATATCAAGGCCATTTTGAAACGGGCAAAAGCCTCTACATATAACGCGGCGGTATTCAGGCTTCGCATAATCTGCCAAACATGTGCCCAAGCGCATTGTGACGTGGAATGGTGTCGTAAATATGTTTGTTGAAGATTTCGCCATATTATTGCGATAATTACTGCACACAGCAGTAAAGAGGGTTGCGCAACTAATATTGAGAAAGTCTTTACATGAAGTGGCGGTCGCTCGAAAACAAACTATTCGTATGGGTCCTCATTGTCTGCACCACCTTCGGCCTGGCAACCGGCTGGTTTATTGTTCGGTCCGAAGAACAAAAGCGACTGGCACAAACCCGCGAAGCTCTTAATCTCGTAAGCGTTCGTTACGCCAATCAACTAACCAAGCGTTTTAGGCGACATATTGGTGTGATGTCAGCTGCCAACAGGTCAGTGAAGGAAATGCTCACAAACCCGACATCCATTGACATGGATATTAAGCTGTATGCCGACGAGGGCGGCGCAGTTCGAAGCACAGACGGATTTTCGGGCGCATTTTTGTCAAAAGACAGCCCCCTGACCCCGGAAGCACGCACACGATTCGCAACATCGCAGGTCATGTGGAAGCAAATTGCACCCGTAATAGTTGAAGGCCTTTTTAATTTTTACCTGATTACCAAGGATGATTTTATCCGGATATACCCCAAAAACTGGGCACTGGAAATCGAGGCCGACCACAGCTTTGCAACTGATCTGTTTTACATGGTTGCCGATCCAAAACACAACCCCGACCGTCTCCCGGCTTGGACTCCTGTCTATTACGATTCCATTTGGGGGAAATGGATGACCAGCCTCATCATCCCTCTCTACGACGAGAGCCAGTTCCTCGGCATCACTGGGGCAGACGTAATCTTGGACGACCTGTTCAGCCAGATCGAAGATATGGATCGCACAGAAGGCTGGTGCAAGGCTTTCATCGTAGACGGCAGCGACAACATCGTCGTACATCCGGATTACATGCAAGCCATAAGAGAAAAACAGGCAACGATGAATACAATGCTTTCCTCTGCCGACATCGCCGACAAAGGGCTGGCATCATTCATCAACGACATCAACGCCCAGACAATTGCGCAGTTGACCGATTGTGAATTCGAAAGCCAGGGCTCCCAGAACCTGGCCAGCGTTCACACCATCGTCCCTCTGAATTGGCGGATAGTCGTTTTCGTGGATCGTGATTACGTTGATGCGCCCATGGCAAGCCTACGTTTCAATATCATGCTGATATCCGGTGTGCTGGCAATTGCGCTTGCGCTCATTCTGCGTATCGGACTCAAAAAAGTAATCATCAACCGTGTCCGCCGGTTGTCTGAAGCCGCACAACGCATAGGCCAAGGCGACTGGGAGACAGAGCTGCCAAAGGCAAGCAACGATGAAGTCGGCGTCCTTGCCGAATCGTTTGGCGGTATGAGGGATCAGTTAAGAAATACAGTGCAAACTCTCGAGGAGCGCGTTGAGGAGCGCACCGAAGAGATAAAACAACAGGGCATGATAATGGAGCAGGTAAAAGACTCGGTAATCGTGACCGACCTCACCGGCAAGATCATCAACTGGAACGACGGTTCAACGCGAATGTTTGGCTATGCCGCCGAAGAAGCATACGGCCGCCACATAACACTCACCTGCCCGCAAGACGAGCAGGGATGGTTGCAGGATCGGATGACAGAATACCTGGAAGAAAACGGCTCCGATGAGATCGACATTGAACTCGTCAGCAAATTTGGCTCTCTCTTCTTTGCACACGTCGCCCTTTCGTTTGCAAGAAACTCGGCGGGAATACCTAACGGCATGATCGCTTATATTACGGATGTTACCGCTCGCATAAAGACCGAAAAGGCAATGAAGGACGCTAAGGAACAAGCAGAAGAAGCTGCGCGAAGCATGTCGGAAGTCCTCAAAGAAAAAGAGCGCTTCCACCAGCTGGTAATGGGGCGCGAACAACGAATCATCGCGCTCAAGCAGGACATAAACCAATTGCTAAAAGAATTAGACCGCGAACCAGAATACCAATCATACGAAGAAAAACCCTCCGCATAACCAAGCCGCATCAAATTAAAAAATGCGGCCCAAAAACCGCAAACGCTTGCGCGTCATGCACCACACCAGTCGCAACTCCTGTTCCCACCTTGAAGAACTGCAAGAGCAAACATTGTCCGGTATGCTATCGGATTGCGCCGCTCAACTTAGTCCGCAACCTAAAATGGTGGAGGCGGGGGGAATCGAATCCGACTTTAGATTCTCCTTGCGCAGAACACTTTGCCGACACAGCCTGCCCAAATCCCGCACTGGGCGCGGCATACGGGGCGATTGCCGAAATAGAAAAAGACAATTCAAGAACGCCGTCAGGACAACAAAAAGACAAGATTTTCGGCAAACAGCGTGCAGAAAGCGTACACGCCAAGCCATCCATCCACGAACTAATCACCATCGTCAATCAATGTACCGACCTCTCGGAAACCATCCGCCAAATCATCCTGACTCTATTGCAATCCGCCGGAGGGCGACGATGACGCTGTCCGCTCTCCGCGCACTGACAATTGACAAAATGACAAAAATCCCGACGAGCATCAGGCACGGGCTTCAATGGTTCCCCCGCTGCGAAACTCAACAGGTTACGCC
>CAYSUZ010000284.1:0-2964 GCA_964434335.1 uncultured Planctomycetota bacterium
GTTTCACCACCAAGCTCCAGACGCACGGCGTGATCCTCCAGCCGCTCAACCCGCTGGCGATTGCGATCGTGGAGGACTGCTCGTTTGTGGCGCGGACGTTTTCGGGCGACATGGAACATATGAAGGCGATGATGATCGCCGCGCTCAAGCACAAAGACGGCTTTGCTTTGCTCGACATCATGCACCCGTGTGTTTCGTTTAACCACGTCAACGATTTCAAATGGCACAAGGATCGCGTGCGCCGCATAGAAGAATCGCACGACCCGTCGGACCGCGAAGCAGCCTTGCGACTGGCCCTGAAGGGCGACGACGAAATTCCGATAGGCATTCTATATCGCGGCGGGCGCAAGAGTTTCGAGTCGCAACAGTTGGTGCTGCAAAAAGACACGCTGGTTGCGCAATGCGATTAATTTGAGCAAGGTGATGCATAAAAAGGGCCTCCGGTTTGCGCCGGAGGCCTTTTTCTTTGCGTGGAAATGTGTGTTACATGGTCAGGGCCATGACTGCTTTTTGCGCGTGGAGGCGATTTTCCGCTTCGTCGAAGACGATGGAGTTTGGCCCGTCGATGACTTCGGCGCTGACTTCTTCGCCGCGATGTGCGGGCAGGCAGTGCATGAAGAGATAATCTTTTTTCGCGTGCGCTACTAGTTTGGAGTCTATCTCGTAGGCCGCGAATTTTTTGACCCGCGCGGCGTGTTCAGTTTCTTGCCCCATGCTCGCCCAGACGTCGGTGTAGACTATGTCGGCGTCCTTGATCGCTTCGATGGGATCGGTAGAGATGAGAATCTTCGCGCCGGTTGCGGCCGCATCTTCCTTCGTCCATTTTACAACTTGTGCATCGGGCTGGAATTCATCGGGCGCGGCCATTGCGAAATCCATCCCCATTTTGACGCAGCCCAGCATCAGTGAATGCGCCATGTTGTTACCATCGCCGATGTAGGCTAGTTTTAGGCCTTTGAGTTCGCCGCGATGCTCAATGATGGTAAGCAGGTCGGCAAGCACTTGGCAGGGGTGTGTCAGATCGCTCAGGCCGTTAATGACGGGCACGGAGGCGTTGTTGCACAGGCCCAGAATGTCATCGTGGGCAAAGACGCGCGCCATAATGCCGTCTACGTAGCGCGAGAGAACTTTGGCGGTATCTTCGATAGTTTCGCCGCGATTGAGCTGCATGTCGTTTGGGCCGAGGTATAGCGCGTGGCCGCCGAGCTGGGCCATGCCGACTTCGAACGAAACGCGTGTGCGCGTGGAGGGCTTCTGAAAAATCATCGCCAGAGTTTTGCCTTTGAGCGGGTGCGTTGTCTCGCCTGCTTTGCATTTGGCCTTAATCTCCTGGGCTACGGCGAAGATTTCCTGCATTTCTTCCAGCGACAGATCGTGCAGAGTCGCCAGGTTTTTGCCCTTCATGTTAACTGTCATTGGGGTTCTCCGTATTTTTGTTTGCTATGATTCCGGCGTCTCTTCGTTGCCAGTTTCGGTTTTGTATTGCAGTTGGTGTAGTTTGCGATATATGCCGTCGCGTCGCAGTAGATCCTCGTGTGTGCCCTGTTCGTGAATCTCTCCGTTTTGCATGACGATGATCTTGTCTACGTTGCGAATAGTCGAGAGGCGGTGGGCGATTACAATCGAGGTGCGTTCCACCATCAGTTTTTTTACGGCGTCTTGTATCAGAACTTCTGTGTGTGTGTCAATGTTTGAGGTTGCCTCGTCGAGTATGAGGATGTTTGGATCGTAGGCCAATGCGCGCGCGAAGGAGAGAAGTTGGCGTTCGCCGACCGAGAGCGTTGCGCCGCGTTCCTGCACCTCGCTGTCGTAGCCGTTGGGCAGTTTTTCGATGAAAGCCGCCGCGTTGACATGTTCGGCGGTCTGCTGGATTTTCTCGCGCGTGATTTCGGGGTTGCCCAGACTGATGTTGTCGGCGATGTTGCCGGAAAACAGGAACACGTCTTGCAGCACCAATCCGATTTTGTGGCGGAGTTCGTATTTATCGATCTCGCGAATATCCTTGCCGTCGATGAGAATGTGGCCGCGTTGGATATCATAGAAGCGGCAGATCAGGTTGATTATGCTGGACTTGCCTGCTCCGGTTGCGCCCACGAAGGCGATTTTCTGGCCTGGCTCGACGGTGAAGGAAACGTTTTTGAGCACCCAGTTCTCGTCGTTGTAGGCAAACCACACGTTTTGGAATTCTATCCGTCCCGCGAATTTTTCCAGCGTCTGCGGTTCAGTGGGATTGACGATGTCTTCGGGGCGGTCGAGTATTTTGAACACGCGCTCCGAGGATGCCATTGCCGATTGCATTACATCGTATTTCATCGCCAGGTCGCGGATAGGGCCGAACAGCATGGTCACCCAGCCGAAAAACGCGACTATCGTGCCAAGCGAAACATTGTGTGTTGAGTCCGGCGCTATCTGCCACGCGCCGAAAAGCAGCACCGCGCCTGCTGCAAGATAGCCTATATTTTCGATGATAGGCGAGTAGATGCTCTGGTAGCGAATAGCCTTGATCCATTCGTTCTGAAACTCGCCGCTGAGTTGTGAGAATTTTGCGGCGTTGCGATTTTGGCGGCTGAAGAGCTGCACCGTGTTGATGCCGGTGATGTTTTCGTTGGAGAAGGAGTTGATCTTAGCCAGTATCGCACGGGACGAGCGGTACGACCGTCGGGCTTTTTTGCGGAACCAGATTGACGCACCCAAAACTCCTGGCAGCGTAATTGCCAGAACGATTCCCGTCAAGCCTGGCGCGGTAAGAGTCATCCAAAGCACAATCCCTCCGAGCATAAACAGGTCTTGGATGATAGTCATTACGCCGGTGCTAATGAACTGGTTGAGTGCTTCAATGTCGTTGGTAGAGCGAGTAATGAGGCGGCCTACCGGGTTGCGGTCAAAAAATTTCAATGACATTTTCTGGAGGTGCGAAAAAACTTGTACGCGCAGATCGTAGTTGACTTTTTGTCCCACGATGCT
>CAYSUZ010000285.1:0-2963 GCA_964434335.1 uncultured Planctomycetota bacterium
TCTGTTTCTTTTGTCGCGACTTTTTCCATTATATTCTCCCGTTCTTGAGGCGGAGACGGTGTCCGCGGGCGCCCGATGTAGGAAGTTTCTAATTCGCTACAATGTTTATCAGACGCCCCTTGATAAAAATTACTTTACGAACTTCCTTATCTTCGATAGCGCGTTGCACGTTTTCATCTTGCAGCGCCTTTTCCTTGACAGTCTCCTCTTCGGCGTCAGTTGGCATTGTGATTTTGGCGCGGAGCTTGCCGTTGACCTGCACTGGTATTTCGACCTCGTCCTCCTTTACCATCTCGGGGTCGTACGCAGGCCAGGGCATCTCGTGCACCGATCCCGCGCCTCCCAGCACCGTGTGCCAGACTTCCTCGGCAAAATGCGGCACAAACGGCGCGAGCGTGCGAATAAATGTCTCGCAGCACGCGCGATCCATACCCTTGATTCGCCCCTCGACCAAAATAGCGTTGACGTATTCCATAAAAGCACTGATGGCGGTATTGAATTTGAAACCATCGATGCGTTCGGTAACTTTTTTGACCATCTTGTGCGTTTCGCGCAGAACCTTGTCGTCGGGCTTCTCGGCAAAATCCTGCAGCGCGTTCAGCGCATCCCATGCGCGTTTGAGGAATCGGTAGCAGCCCTCGATGCCCGCCTCGTTCCAGATCGTGTCGACCTCCGGCGGCCCCATAAACATCTCATACATTCGCAGGCTGTCGGCACCGTATTTTTTCGTCATCTCGTCGGGCGACACTACGTTGCCCTTCGATTTGCTCATCTTGTGGGCCTTGAAAAGATTGCGTACTAGGTCGGCGGTCATCTTGAAATGCTCACTGGTCTCGCCGAGCTGCTTTGCCTGCCGCAGCGCCGCCATCACGCCCTGTTCATCGTTGGCGTTTTCGCGCAGTTTCGATACAGCTTCTCGCAGAATATTTGTCTCGGCCTGCGGCATTGTTGCGGCGTGTGTGTTGACCACGCTATCGATCTTGTCTATCGATGCCGCCGAACGATCCGGCTCCTTGCAAACCATGCCCTGCGCGAACAGACGCTTGAAAGGCTCATTGCATTTTGTCACACCGATGTCGAAGAGGAACTTTTGCCAGAAGCGCGCGTAGAGCAGGTGCAGAATCGCATGTTCAATCCCGCCGATATACATGTCGATCGGTAGCCACTTGTCGATGATGTCGCGCGCGGCGAACGTCTCGGTGTTTTTTGGGTCGAGATAGCGCATCCAGTACCAACACGATCCCGCCCAGTTGGGCATGGTGTTGGTTTCGCGCTTTGCGGGCTTGCCACACTTCGGGCAGGTGGTGTTGACCCAGTCGGCGGCCTTGGCCAGCGGACTTTCGCCCGTTGCCGCCGGTTTGAAGTCGTCCAGATCCGGCAGCGTCAGCGGCAAATCATCTTCCGAGAGCGGAACCTCGCCGCATTCTTCACAGAACACGATGGGTATTGGCTCGCCCCAATAGCGTTGCCGCGAAAAGACCCAATCGCGCATTTTGTAATTCACCGTTGCCTTGGCCAGATTTTTTTCGGCCAGTTTTGCGACAATGGCCTTTTTGAATTCCTCGGCGGGCATCCCGTCGTATTCGCCGGAATTGACCATTGCGCCTTCAGCGACGTGAGCTTCGGTCAGGTTGCCGTTCTCGTCCTTTTTGGCGTTTGCGCTCGCGACAACCTCGATGACGGGGATTGCGTATTTGCGTGCGAAGGCGAAATCGCGCTCGTCGTGTGCGGGCACGGCCATGATGACGCCCGTGCCGTAGGTCATCAGCACGTAATCGGCGATCCATACCGGAATCTTCTCGCCGTTGGCCGGATTGATCGCGTAGGCCCCCGTGTCGACGCCGGTCTTTTCAACTGCGGCCGCCCGGTCGATTTCTTTTTCGTTGCTTGCCCAGTCGATATATTTTTGCAGCTCCGCTTTCTTCTCGGGGTCGGCGATTTCCATCACGAGCGGATGCTCCGGCGCCATAACCATGAAGGTCGCACCGTAGAGCGTGTCCGGGCGTGTGGTGAAGATCGTCTGGTCGAATTCTTTTGCTCCGTCGTGCGAGTGGAGTTTGAATACCACGTCGGCACCTTCCGAGCGACCGATCCAGTTGCGCTGCTGCGTCTTGATTTTTTCGTCCCAGTCGAGTTTGTCCAGATCGAACAGCAGCCGGTCGGCGTAGTCGGTTATGCGCAGCATCCACTGCATCACGTCCTTCTTGCCCGTCGGATCCCCGCAGCGCTCGCAGCAACCCGCGATGACTTCTTCATTGGCCAGAACCGTTTTGCAGGCCGGGCACCAGTTCATCGACATCGCCTGCCGGTACGCCAGCCCCTTCTTGTACATTTGCAGGAATATCCACTGAGTCCAGCGGTAATACTCCGGGTCGGTCGTCGTCACCTCGCGCGACCAATCGTACATCGCGCCGATCTCAGCCATCTGCCGCTTCATGTTGGCGATATTTTTGGGCGTGTTTTCCTTGGGATGTATGCCCTTCTTGACTGCGTCCTGCTCGGTCGGCAGGCCAAACGCGTCCCATCCGGTCGGGTGCATCACCTCGTAGCCCTGCATACTTTTGTAACGCGACCACACGTCGCTTATCACGTAAGGCTTCCAGTGGCCCACATGCAGCGCACTGCCGCTGGGATAGGGGAACATGTCCAGACAGTAATATTTTGGTTTTTCGGACTTGACGTCGCAAAGGTGCGCGCCGCTTTCCTGCCATGCCTTATGAATGCGCGGCTCGTATTCGCTGAAATTGAACTCTTTTTTCATTGTCTCTCCGGTAGCACAGTGGCGATTTCATATAAGACAGCAATTTTATATGATAACGCCCTCGCTTGCAACACGACATTACCTTATTTCCTTGCTTGGGCGGCAGGAACACAGTAACGCGACACGCCCACAAAATTTGCCAGTAAGTGGAAGCGAGCGCTCTTTTCGTCGTTGGGCGAAAAGCAGCGAAGCGGTTATTGCC
>CAYSUZ010000286.1:0-2962 GCA_964434335.1 uncultured Planctomycetota bacterium
GCATTCCCAAAAGATATTCCACTCTTGGTCAGCGGTGATTTGAACACGCCGCGCAATTCGCTCTACATAGAGCAGATGCGACAACGCCTTAGCTCCGCTTACAGAGAGGCAGGGCAGGGCTTCGGCTACTCATGGCCGATGCCGTTTCCGATGTGGGCGCTCGACTACACCTTTGTCAACGAAGGATTGGTTGTGACCAAATATGAGTTGCATGGCTACATGCTCTCTGATCACGCCGCACAGGAAATAACCTTGGCTTTTAAGAAATAAGCGATACGATTTTTAGGGGATTCCCCAGGCGGAAGGCGTCAGTACTAACGATGCAATAATCGCTATGATGATCGAGCCGAACGTCAGCATTAAACAGAATTTCTTTCCCATAACACTACTCCTTGATAAACGTTGGAGCATTGAGGCATACCTTTTATCGGCAAATTTCTTTCAACTTGTGTGTTTTTTTTGAATTCACTTGACGATATTGTTTTATGTGGTATAATGAACATATGTTCATAAAGGAAAAACATGTCAAGAACTCCTAAAAACAGAAAAGTAGCCTGTCAGCCTGGAGCGCGGCTTTTTAAGCCCGCAGGCGTACGTGCTTCCGAGATCGAGACGGTCGTGTTGCCGCTCGATTGCTACGAAGCAATTCGCCTAGCAGACCTTGAGGGTCTGAACCAGGAGCAGGTTGCTGAGCATCTTGATGTTTCGCGTCCGACAGTCAGCAGGATTCTCGAAAAGGGTCGCGCGATAGTCGCTCGCGCTCTCGTCGAAGGCATGGCTATTATGCTGCAAGGCGGGCCTGTGGAGACCATAACGCCGAAGCGATGGGCGTGGCGTCATGGCAAGTGTTGGCGGGACATTCCAGAGTCAGCCGACTCTGCGGCTAATCCAGTTGAAAGACCGCGCCGTGGCCGAGGACGAGGTTTTTGCGGCGGAAGGTAACATTAACATTTTTTTGGGAGGTGCTGTTATGCCTAGAGGTGACGGAACGGGACCCGAAGGAAAAGGATCCCAAACAGGTCGAGGGGCCGGTAAATGCACGGGCAATGAAGTCCCGGGCGCAGAAAGCCCCGAAGCTCCAAGAGGTTTTTTTAAGCGATTTTTTGGCCGCGGCACAGGCCGTGGCGCGGGTAAAAAGTTAGGACGTGGTGGAGCCGGGCGTGGGCGCGGCGGACAATCACAGTGATTTAACATCTTGCTAAGGAGGCTTATAATGCCAAGAGGTGACAGAACAGGTCCCGCAGGGATGGGGCCAATGACAGGGCGTGCAGCTGGTTTTTGTGCTGGTTACGGCACACCTGGTTTTGCAGGACAAGGATATGGCCTTGGAAGAGGTCGCGGTTTAGGTCGCGGTTTCGGCCGAGGGTTTGGCAGGGGACAGGGTATGGGTATGGGATATGGCGCAGCTAATGCCTATCCGCAATACGCACAACCCCAGCAGATTACTCCAGCCCAGGAAGTTGAGATGCTTAAGCGCGATGCGCAGGAAATGCGCGCGTCTCTTGCGGCTATCGATAAACGCGTCGAAGAACTTTCCAAGGACTGACAGGAGGCATCATGAAAATAGCTATCACAGCAATGGGAGACAACCTCGATGTTGAGGTTGATCCCCGTTTTGGCAGGGCGCAGTATTTCATCTTAGTCCAGAAGGATTCCGATGACTTCGAAGTCCTGCCTAATACCCAGAATTTCAATGCTGCGCAAGGAGCCGGTATCCAGAGTGCACAGAACGTAGTTGATGCGGGCTGTGACGCTGTCTTGTCGGGTCACTTCGGGCCGAAGGCGTTTTCCGTATTGACTGCGGCGGGCGTCAAAACAATTTCTGGTGTAACCGGAAAGGTTCGTGAGGCGCTTGAACAATTCAGAGCGGGCAAGTTGGTTTCGACCGATGCCCCCGATGTCGAAGGGCACTGGTAGGGCAACATGAAAAAAAAACTGACTATTGTCGTTGCGTCTGGCAAGGGCGGAACTGGCAAGACGATGATCGCTACTAACCTTGCTGTTGCAGCCGGGGTTCCGCTTTGTCTGTTGGATTGCGACGTTGAGGAACCAAACTCACACATCTTTATAAAACCCGAACCGCTGCAATCCGAGCCGGTCAGGGTGATGGTTCCCGAAGTTGATCCTGAGCTCTGCGACGGATGCGGCAAGTGCCGAACGGCTTGCCGTTTCAACGCGATTGCGGTTATGGACAAGCCGATTTTCTTCAACGAGCTTTGTCACGGCTGCGGTGCTTGCGTTTATGCGTGTCCGCAGAAAGCGATTCGCGATGGGCAGGCGGATGTCGGCGTGATGGAGTCCGGCCCTCGCGGCGAGATCACATTTATTCACGGGCGGCTCAAGATTGGCGAGATCAAAAGCCCGCCGCTGATCAGGGTTGTTCGCAAAAAAGCCGATGAGCATGAACTCGTTTTAATCGATTCACCGCCTGGCGCTGCGTGTCCGGTGGTTGCGTCCGTGAACGGAGCGGACTACTGCGTTTTGGTAGCCGAGCCGACGCCTTTTGGGATGCATGATCTGGAGATTGCGCTCGAACTCGTCGAAGCGTTGCATGTCAAGGCGGGGCTGGTTATAAATCGCTCCGACATTGGCGATGATCGCGCGCGCAAATTTGCCGAAGAGCATGGAATCCCTATTTTAGCTGAGATACCGTATGATCGTAAACTCTCGGAGATTTATTCGCACGGAGGGCTGGTTTGTGATGCTTCCGCCGAGTACATGGAGATGTTTGCGACGCTTTGGAAAACGATTATGCGGGAGGCATGCTGATGAAGCAGATAGTAATAATTAGTGGGAAGGGTGGAACTGGCAAGACCTCTATTTTGGCCTCGTTTGCGGTGCTGGCGAATGATGCATTGCTTGTAGACTGTGATGTGGATGCGTCTAACCTGCACTTGCTTCTGTCGTCGGAACTGCAAAATTCAGAAGAACTGATAGCGGGCTGGGAGCCGAAGTTTGATCC
>CAYSUZ010000287.1:0-2959 GCA_964434335.1 uncultured Planctomycetota bacterium
ATCGGCAAGGGCGAGTTACACCTGCAAAGCAAGCGTAGCTTGGAGCGAATATTCGATGGTGCGCCGAGGGTGTCGCTTGTTGAGGAGGAATTTACCGGCGGACGAGAACGGATAGTCAAAAACGAAGTAGTAGTAGTCAACTGGGAAAAACTTCGAACCAAAGAGCGTAAAACCGGGAAATGGAAAAATATACTTATGAAAGATGGTGAGAAGATCAACTTCCGGGATGTCCTTGCCAGAACACGCGAACAGCGGAAAGTAGTGCTTATCATCGACGAAAGTCACATCGGGAAATTAGCCATTAGAAGTAATGAATTATTGGATGTAATCGATGCGGATGTGGTTTTCGAAATGAGCGCAACACCTATAATAGTCGAGGGAAACTTATCGACCTTGCGAACAATGCAAAGTCCGGTTAAGTTTGATAATGGCAATTCCTTTTTCGTTTACATGCAGCCTAAAGATGTTATCGAAGAGGGAATGATTAAAAAAGAAATTATTATCAATGAGCATTTAGACGAGATCGTTGCGGATGAAAACGATTCGCAGGAGGTCGTACTTGAGGCGGCGTATTGCAAAAGATTGGAACTCAAAAAATTATTCGAAGAAGAAGATGCGAATATCAATCCGCTGGTTTTGATTCAAATCCCGACTGCCGAGGCGGGAAAAGACAAGATGGAAGCGGTTCAGAGTTTTTTGTCAAAAAAAGATGTTACGGAGAAAAACGGGAGATTTGCGATCTGGCTGGCAGACGAGAAATCGGAGACACTCGATTGGATATCCGAACCGGATAATGAGATAGAATTCCTTGTTTTCAAACAGGCAATAGATACCGGTTGGGATTGCCCGAGGGCTTGCATACTCGTAAAGTTTCGAGAATCGCACAGCGAAACATTCGAGATACAGACAGTCGGGCGTATCTTAAGAATGCCTGAACTTAAACATTATGCAAGCGACCCGTTGAACATCGGCTATATCTATACAAACATCCAAAGCATTATAGTCAAAAAGGAGAAGTACAATCCGAATATAATCAAGCATTTGAAGGGGAAGCGCAAAGACTGTTACGAAGATGTCAAACTCGAATCCTATTATCGCTCCAGGGTTGACTATGGTGATATTGCCGGAAGTTTCGATGAAGTGTTCGAGAAGGTTGCCTGTTCTCGATTTGGTATTACGAAACCGGATTTTTTCGAAGAAAACAGAAAACTGCTTGAACGGCAAGGCATCGTTATAGACCTGAAAAAATACGAGCAGGAAATCATACAAGATGCGAAAATCGACAGTGAGTCTTTTGATGATATTGATAATGAGATAATAGATTCTGACCAAAAAGCGAGACTGGAAATTGCAGGAAATGATTTAGAATATCTGTTTAATCAGATTATCAAGAACAATCTTGGCTCTTTTTTTCGTAATGTCAAAAGATCATTGCCGACAATAAGGCGTGTTATTTATGCTTGGTTTGAGGAGCATCTTGGCACTAATAACTGGCATTCGCCGGCGATGATGGTGCAAAAGACATTTGTCCACAATGGCAACAGAAAAATATTCGAGCAGATACTTTCCAAGGCTATTGAAGAATACAGAATCGTCCGGGAAAAAGAATTATTACAGCGCGCCAGTGAGAGCGAGCAATTTTATGATTTCGAGATAGCAACGGAAAGCTTTTACAACGAACACGCTGACGAACAGAGAGATTTGCATAAATACGTTTATGAGCCGTGTTACTTGAGTAAAGAACGGTTAAAACCGGAATGTGCATTTGAAAAATTTCTGGAAGAAAACGAAGCGAGTATTATTTGGTGGTGGAAGAATGGCGTGAATAAGAAAGAATACTTTGGAATAAAATACGAATATCCTCAAGGAAAGATTCACACATTCTATCCCGATTATCTTGTGTGTCTCAATGATGGGCGCATCGGAATTTTTGAGACCAAAGATGTCAACGACAGAGATGGAAGCACTTCTACCAAAGCAAAGTCTGAAGCACTTCAAAAATATTTAGCAAAGCACGCCAACAAAAACATATTCGGCGGAATTGCTATACAGGTTAAACGTGCTTGGCTTATAAACCAACAGGAATTCTATGAATGGGATAAATGCCTGCGCAAAGATTGGTCGGATTGGACGGAATTGGATATATAGCCGTCTGTGTAATCAGTGAAATCTACAGCGCGGGGAAAAAATTCGTTTTTTTTCCAGATTCTTGTTGACAGCTTGCTCTATGCCTCTATAATCAACCGCTTTGCGTAACACTGCGCGGTGAGTATGTAATTATTTTTGCGGTACGCGGCTGTGATTAGGGATCCAGTTCGACAGCATGCCTCATGATTTAGTTCACCGTTGTACCCACAAACACATGCGGGCGTAGCTCAAGGGCAGAGCTCCAGCCTTCCAAGCTGGCTGTGTGGGTTCGATTCCCATCGCCCGCTTATTTAGGAAAAACCGATGCATCTCGCGTCGTAAAATTTCGCTGCTGTAGCTCAGTTGGTAGAGCGCATCCTTGGTAAGGATGAGGCCATGGGTCCGAGTCCCATCAGCAGCTTATATAAAATCAATCGTCTCTGCAGGGAGCCAGGCCGCTCGCTGCGAATGAAAATGAAGTTAGCCCAAAACGGGCAGGCAAGTTATTTCTCGAGGAGAACGTCAATGGCCAAAGAGACCTTTAAGCGGACAAAACCGCACGTGAACATCGGTACGATCGGGCATATCGATCACGGAAAAACAACTTTGACGGCGGCGATCACCAAGGTTCTCGCTTCGAAGAACCTTGCCAAGGTCCGCGCGTTTGAGGATATTGACAAGGCACCCGAAGAGAAGGCGCGTGGCATAACAATCCAGACTTGCCATGTTGAGTACGAATCACTCAAGCGCCACTACGCTCATGTGGATTGCCCGGGTCACGCGGACTATATCAAGAACATGATCACGGGTGCGGCGCAGATGGACGGCGCGA
>CAYSUZ010000288.1:0-2948 GCA_964434335.1 uncultured Planctomycetota bacterium
ATCCCCTGGTTATTCATCCCATCAGTCTTCGGCCCAAAAGGAAAGCTCCAATTCCTAAGAATACCGCTCGCACTAATACCATTCGCCGCAATAATACTTTTCTTCTACCTATCCCCAAAGCAAGGCTTATTCGCAATACCAATAAATATCAGACTCCACGCAAAAGACCTGCCATCTCTAATTTTCCCACTCGTAATGATAAAACGAAGACTACTCGTCCTCGGCATATACCACATCCCGATCGCAGCAATTGTCATAGGCTTTTCAATGATGATAAAAGCAAAAAGATTCGCCGTGCTATTAATCCTAACCGCAGCCGTCCTGCTAAGCTGCGTAAAACCATTCCTAAACGTCAGCCCGATCATCTGGTCAACCATCGCCCTGCTATGCTGTGCCATAATATCAGCCGAAGGTTTTCAAGGCCTAATCTGCGCAGGCAACGCCGACAAAAAATGGGTACTAACCGCATCGCTCGTTCTAATGTCACTATGTCTCGTCGCCATAATCTTCACCGCAAGATGCCAGAACATCTTCGCCGCCCAAGGCCTGCAATACGCAAGAATTTTCATCTACTCCGCAAAAATATACATCCTGGGCGCAATAGCGATCGCCTCACTCTTCCTCATAACACACATGAACCTCAGAATCCACTGGTTAAGATGGCTGCTCCTGATCGTCCCAGCAGCAATAGACATCTTCATCGGCGCAAAATTCATCATCGATCACGTAATATAAAACTAAAACTGCTCCCGCTTGATCTGACCAATATAAAACCGCCCATCGCCCCGCATAAAATCCAAAATCTTATCAAGCTGACGATCCACAAATCCCCCCTCATTAGAAACAATCGAAATCCCGATCAACGCACTATTTCTGATATCCTGATGCCCAACTTCCGACACAGAAGCATTAAACCGCCCCCGCATCCGCTCAATAACGCTTTTAACGATACTTCGCTTCCCCTTCAGCGACCCAATCCCGCTCATATGTATCTGAACTGTCATTACCCCTATAATCATACCAATCCCCTCAATATTTAATGTTCACCTCATATCATAAGCCTTTGCACCAGTTTTACAATTGCCAACCCCCGCCAAATATATTATTTTCATCTGCTTAGAATAACTTGTCAAAAGCATTAAAAGACTACCGAAAAGAGTAAAATGGTAATACATAGGTTTTATTGTGAAAAGATAACCCAGCCAACTGTTGAACTAACACCCAATCAGTCGCGCCATCTCTCCGCAGTCCTGAGACTAAAACAAAACGACCTCGTCGAACTATTCGATGGCAAAGGCTCCACAGCATCAGCACAAATAATCTCAGCAACCACAAAAAAAGCAACCCTGAAAATCCAATCCATCCAAACTATCGATAAGCCAAAAAACAATATCATCATCGCAACAAGCATCGCAAAAGGCGACCGCTTCGATTGGCTCATTGCAAAATGCACAGAGCTTGGCATAAACCGGATAATCCCTGTAATTTTCCAGCGGACAGTAAAGCTCCCAAAAAATCCAAAAATACTCGAACGCTGGGAAAAGATAACCATCGAATCCGCAAAACAATGCAAAGCCCCTTTCCTGCCGACTATCGATAAACCAGCAAAACTCCACGACGCCCTGAGCATACTAACCGCAGACTACCCAGATAGCACAATGCTCCTGGGCTGCCCCAATGAAAACTCCCCTTCACTAACCGACCTGCCCACAACAGACAAAGATACAATAGCTTTCGTCGGCCCAGAAGGTGGCATTACAACCGAAGAAGAAATCTTCCTGAAACAAAACAACACAAAACCAGTAAGACTGACAAACACAATATTAAGAATAGAAACAGCTGCCATCGCATTTGCATCTGCCCTGGCAATTAAAAGAGATAAAAATATAACTAAGTAACATTGGAGAAGTAACATGGACAAAGAAAGTTTCGACAAAAAAATAAAATCGCTTTTCAAAGAACATGAAAAATTCATAAGCCAAAAAAATACTCCGCAAGAAGATTCTAATGGCCTGTACCAGAGATACGAAAACCCCATCCTGACATACAAGCACACCCCGATCTTCTGGCGATACGACCTCAACCACGAAACAAACCCATACTGCATGGAAAGAATGGGCATTAACGTAGTCCTCAACTCAGGCGCTATCGAAATTAACGATAAATTTTACCTCGTCGCAAGAGTCGAAGGCATAGACAGAAAATCATTCTTCGCAATCGCAGAAAGTGACAACGGCGTAGACAATTTCACATTCTGGCCTCGCCCGGTAGTAATACCAGAAACCGACGATCCAGACACAAACACCTATGACATACGACTGACAAAACACGAAGATGGAAACATCTATGGCGTATTCTGCACAGAAAGAAAAGACCCCAACGCACCCAAAGGCGACTACTCCTCAGCGATCGCTCAATGTGGCATCGCAAGAACAAAGGACCTCATCAACTGGGAAAGACTCGACGATTTAAAAACAAACTCACCACAGCAAAGAAACGCTGTCCTGCACCCTGAATTCATCGACGGCAAATACGCATTCTACACCCGCCCACAGGAAGGATTCATGGACGCAGGAAACGCTGACGGCCTGGGCTGGGGACTAACCGACTCGATCGAACACGCTGTCATCGACGAAGAAGTCATCGTAGATAATCGAGCCTACCACACAATAACAGAACTAAAGAACGGCCAAGGCCCAACACCGATCAAAACAGATAAAGGCTGGCTCCACCTCGCACATGCGGTAAGAGGATGCGCCGCAGGTATGCGTTACGTTCTATACACATTCATGACAGACCTCGAAAAACCATGGATAATGACACACAAACCTGCAGGCTATCTTATGGCACCAAGAGGCCCAGAAAGAGTAGGCGACGTCTCAAACGTACTATTCACTAACGGCTGGATAGAAAAAGACAACGGCGAACTCTACATCTACTACGCATCA
>CAYSUZ010000289.1:0-2934 GCA_964434335.1 uncultured Planctomycetota bacterium
GAGCGAGCAGTTCGCCGAGCTGGGCGCACTCCCGATCGAAACACCCGTCCTACACATCGCTCCTGCCAAAGACACGGCCCCGCTAGACCACGCTATCGCCAACCTCGATCAATGCGATTGGGTCGTATTCACCAGCGTCAACGGGGTAGAAGCGTTCATGAATCGCCTGCAAGAAAACGGCCTCGACGCGCGCGCGCTCGGGCGCACAAAACTCTGTGCTATCGGCCCCGCTACCGCCGAACGAATCGCAAAATACTTTTTGCGCACAGACTGCGTGCCTCAACAATACATCAGCACCGAAATAGCCGACGCACTGCAAAAAATCGAGCCTTTGCGGGGCAAGAATATCCTGCTGCCACGTGCCGACATCGCCCCACCCGATCTGGCAAACCAACTACGCGTTTTAACGGCCAACGTAATTGACGTAACAGCCTATCGCACAGTCCGAGAAGATTTTGACGCGCAAAACATAGCGACGCAACTCCGCGAAGGCACGATTGATGTGGTTACGTTGATGAGTTCATCGGCTGCGCGATTCTTCGCCGAAGGACTAGGCAAAGAGAACCTGAAAAATATTGCGAGCAATGTAGTGTTCGCCGCAATCGGCCCTGTTACAGCGCAGACCGCACGCGAAATCGGTCTGCCAATCACCATCGAAGCTACCGAACACACCGGGACAGGATTGGTGCGAGCCGTAGTAGAATATTACAGAGGATAACCCCCGCAAGCCGCACAGCGCAATGGATTGCGGGCTTTTTCGATTGCAATTGATTTATATCTGTGATAGTTTGCTCAGTAATTAATGGAGACATGGGTTCTGGGATTCATTTCATAAAGGAACGCTCGCCCAATGAGAATGAAGAACAAGGGAAACACTTCCATCTCGCCAACAAAAGCCACTGGCGTAGTTCTTATCGCCTTTGTGCTGTTCGTTTCATTGTTAAGCAACACGCTGCTTGCAACCGAAACCTCGCCCACACCCGACACACCTGCCAAGACGCCCGAAGAAAGCCTGCGCTCCGGCATGAAGGTTTACGTTATGCCGATACAAGGCGAGATCGACGAGCAGATGCTATTTTTCGTCAAGCGCAGCGTACGGGAAGCCAGGGAAAACGGATTTGAATACTTCATTCTGGACATCAACACTCCGGGTGGACGCCTGGATATAATGATAGACATTGGCGAATATGTAACAGCACTAAAGGATGATGGAATAACATCCGTGGCCTTCGTCAATAAGGATGCCACATCAGCAGGCTCGTACATCACCCTCGCCTGCGACATAATCATTATGGCAAACGGCGGCACAATTGGCTCTGCTGCGCCAGTCTTTACGGATGCGAGCGGAAACAGAGTCAAGCTCGAGGACAACGACGAGTATCGCATAAAAGTAGTAGGCTATTGCAAATCAAAATTCCGCTCAATGGCTAAGCAGAAAGGCCGCAACCCACTTTTGGCCGAGGCGATGGTCGACTATAAAATCGCCTTGTTTTGGGCTAAGATCGAAGACCAAGACGGCAAAACAACAAATCGCATAATAACCAAAGAAGAAAAAGATAGAATCGAAGCAGGAGACAGTGTCTGGGACAAACCCCCTCAACGCATTGTCGAAGAAAAGATAATTGTCACAAGCTCCCAACTGGTCAATCTGGATTACAAGGAGGCTGTCAAATATGGTTTCGCCGATACAAGCGTAGATAGCAGCCTTGATGGAGTCTACAAGTATCTCAAATTATCCAAACCTGAGGTCTTTGTCGCCAAGGAAGCTATCGAAGAAGGTCTGTTCGGCATCCTCAACAGCCCCTTGCTGCGTATGCTGCTGATTGTACTGGGCATTGGCGGAATATTTATGGAACTCAAAACTCCCGGATTTGGCGTACCGGGCATCGTCGGAGGCGCATCGATTTTGCTTCTGATCCTTATCTCCTCCATAATCGGAACCGCCAACATCTGGGAAATCGTGCTGGTTTTCGTCGGTATAGTCCTGCTGGCAGTAGAAGTTTTCGTTATTCCGGGCTTCGGCGTAGCGGGCATCGCAGGTCTCCTGTGTATATTCGTCGGGATACTGCTCTCTTTCCTGCCCTTCCTTCCATTTATTGACATGCCACAAACCGACTGGGCAGAGAACTACCTGTTCGACCGAATACGCGACATAATCGTCGGGTTCACCGGAGCCGCCGTCCTGCTTCTCGTACTGATCCGGCTCCTGCCGTCAACGCCGGTATTTCGAAAAATCACACTGGCCGCCGCCGCAAGCACCGAAGAAGGCTTCATCGCCGCAAACACGGATCAAAAAACACTGCTGGGCAAAAGCGGAATCGCAGTAACAAAACTGCGCCCCGTCGGTAAGGCAGAATTCAACGGCGAACAGTATCAGGTCGTCGCAGACGGCGACTTTATCGAGGAAGGCTGCGCAGTAGAAGTAATTTCCGTAAACGGCAATTCCATTACCGTTAGAAAGGCTGACTGAACATGTCAATCGAACTGGCAATTACGTTATATCTGGCAGGCTTGGGCCTGATGATCCTGGAGATGTTTGTACCCGGAGGCATCATCGGCATTACTGGCTTTCTGGCCTGCATTGCGGGCATAGTGGTCGCGTGGCATATCGAGTGGTATTACGGCGTAATCGGATTGGTTGTTACGGTAGTGATAACACCAACCATGATCGTCATAGCCATCAAACGGCTTAGCCTGAAAAAGTCGCTGGTATCTGGAGACGCAACAGAAGGCACTACCGCCGATCTCGATCATCTAATTGGTAAGGAGGGCACAACCTCGACCATACTGAGGCCCACGGGCTTCGCTGTGATCGACAGGCGGCGCGTTAATGTAGTTACTCGCGGCGACATGCTTGCAAAAAACACTAAAATCAGTGTAATAAAAGTTGAAGGCAATCGCGTAGTGGTTCGGCAGATCGACTGACCACGCGTA
>CAYSUZ010000290.1:0-2928 GCA_964434335.1 uncultured Planctomycetota bacterium
CAGAAGTCCCCGACGCGCCGACTTCGCGCAGCATTATCGTGTTGGCCGAATTAAGCAGGTCTTCCATTTCCATCAAAGCACTTTCCGACGAAGAAAGCGACTGGTCAATTGTCTGGATATTGGCAGAGTATCGTGAATTTGCCGAGATCATGGATTGAATCTGAAGCACGCGATTTGCGCCGATAGGATTATCGGAGGGTTTATTGATAGCGTAACCCGTCGATATCTGATTCTGCAATTCGAGTATGCGAGACATGCTCGAACTAATCGTCGACATAACGGTGTTGTTCAGAAGCGAGCCGGTAACCCGAGCATAGGAGAAATTAGCCGATATGCTTGATATACTCATGCCTCATCGCCTCACAAAATATTCAAAAGTGTTTCCAGCAGATTATCCGCCACGGCGATCAATTGGGCGGCGGCCTGATAACCGCGCTGGTACTGCAATAAATTAATGGTTTCTTCGTCAATATTGACACCCGATATGGCTTCGTGTTCGTTTTGCAGGCTGAGCAGCAGCGCCGACTGGTTCTCGACTTTGTCCTGCGCCGATGAAACCTCGACACCCAAAGTACTCACAACACCCTGGTAGTATTCGTCAAAAGTTGCGCTGCCGTTATCAAAAACCTGTTCCTCACGTAATTGCGCCAACCGCAGCGCATTGGCGTTGCCACCCGGCGCGCTCTGCGAGGCCGCTGCGATGAGGTCGGGGTTATCGGTAAGCGCAGAATTCACGCCCATGGTCAGCGCGTCGTAGCCGGTGAAAAACGTGTTCATCCCTATCGCCGCCAGAAAACCGCTGGTATCGTCGGCGAATGAGAAGGTGTAATTGTCGCTCGAACTGGCAATGTTGAGCTTGTTGGTATTGGTTACGGAAGCCGTTATCGGCGGTGACGTGCCAAGCACCGCAGTAAGTTCGGTGTTAATTTCGGCAACAATGCTCGTCAGTGTGCTGTCGGTGCCAATGTCATCAAGATCAACGCTGATGTTGACTATGTCGGTCTCGCCGGTGTTCTCGTTGCGAACATGAATCATGAAACTGCCATTGACCACATCAAAATTCAGGCCAGCCGCGTCGAGCGCGGTAAGCGCGCTGCTGACTGCCGACTCGCTCGTTACGTCGCTGAGGCCGTCGATGCCCAGACCTTCGGAGTGAATGAGGTTTACTTCGTTGATAAGCGTCTGCGCCATCGTGTTGATATCGGTGATGAAGCTGACAGCATCGGTGTCGCGGCCATATATCAGGCCATCAAGAATGCCGCCGTTTATCGTAAGATCCGCGCCGTTGTGCTCGAATTCTACGGTACTCACCAGCACCCCGTTATCAGCGTCCTGCGTCGCCATAAGATCGTAGGAGGAGTTGCCGCAGACCAGGAAGTCTGATCCCGCGAGAATGTTTACCGCACCGTCGGAGGTCTCAATTGCGCGAACGTCAACAATCTGGGAAATTTCGGTAATCATCGCATCGCGACGATCGCGCAGATCGTTGGCATCGCCCTGATTTATGCCACCGTTTTCGGCGACCATAATCTGTTGATTGAGGTCGGCAATAGAGGCGGTCAGGGCGTTGATGTCGCTGACTGCCACCTGCACGGAGTTGTCGGCGTTTTCGCGAATGTTGTTAAGTTCGACGAGGATGTAGTTAAAGGATGCTGCGAGCGATTCGCCAGCCGAAAGCAATTCCAGACGCACCGAGTTGTCGTTGGGACTGGTAGAGAGTTCGTCGAGTGCGTCATAAAAAGCGCCCAACGCGCTGGAAAGGTCAGTTTCGCTGAGTTCGTTGAAAATGGACTCGATGTTGCTCAGGATGTCCAGACGCGCATTGAATTCGGCGTAGCTGGATTCGGCATCGTCGATACGCTCTTCAAGCGCGGCATTCATTACTCGCTCAATGCCGGCGATAACTACGCCGGTACCCAGTTGCGCATAGCCAACATCCTGAGCCGGTGTAGTCGCCATCGAGACGCGCTGTCGCGTGTAATCAGGATTGCTGGCGTTAGCGATGTTCTGGCCGATGACCTGCAAAGCAGTCTCGTTGGCCGAAAGCGCCTGGCCGCCTATGTTAAATAATGAAAACAGTCCCACGGTTCACCTCAGACCCTGCGGTCTATTAACAACTGTCCTCCCCCACCGCCGCGCGTGCCGGTAGGAGTATAAGTACCTGTGTCGGCACTGTTGCCAATGAGCAGGCTAACAACTTTTTGGACGTGTTCCAGCGACTCACGGCAAAGCAGTGTTTTGAGTTTGTTCTTTTTGGCGACACGCTGAGCGATTTCCTGCAGCCGAGCGCGCAAACGCAGGTACTCGCCACTGAACCGGCCACCTGCAATCTCGGCTACTTCCCGCAGATCCATGTCTGCGGTATCGATGCCAAGTTTTTTGCCAACCTCGGTCATGTAACGCTCGCGCCGAGTCTCGGCAATCCTGATGCTCTCGTGTATGCGCTCTTCGGCCTTGGTAAGATTGCTTATCTGCTGCATATCCCGTTTGACCATCGCCTGAGCCTCGTCGTCGATGACCGTAGCGAGATCGCCGTACAATCTAACCAGATCACGAAGCGCTTCTCCGAGTGTTTGTCGTGGGTCTTCCATGCCTGCCTATCCCTCCGCCGATAGCAAACTCTGCATATTCGTCGGCGAAAATTCGCTGCCATATCGCAGGGCGTTCATCTTTGCCTGCGCATCATTAATTTGCTGCGTCGCTGCCTTCAATTGCGGATCGCGGCGCAGCATTTGTTCGTATACCGTCTTCGCAATGCCAAGCCCGCTTTCGCGCGTACTGGACAAGGCCGTGCGTTCGGCGTAGACAGCGTTGAGTTGTTTCTGAAACATCTCTTCGCCAGTGCCACCGTGCAACAACGTGTCCTTGCTGATGCCTTTGTTTATCTGACTGAGGAGCACGCCCAAAAACATCTCCTCGACCTTCTGC
>CAYSUZ010000291.1:0-2905 GCA_964434335.1 uncultured Planctomycetota bacterium
ATCGGAAACCCGCCGTATGTGCGCCAGGAAACAATCGGCCCTGCGTTCAAGGATCATGCGAAAAAAACATTTCGTACCTATGCGGGCACGGCAGACCTCTACGTGTATTTTTACGAACGCTCGCATAGCCTGCTCAAACGCAAGGGGCTGTTCGGCATGATATCCTCGAACAAATTTATGCGCGCCAACTATGGCAGGGTACTGCGGGACTTTCTCGCCGAAAAAACACGCTTGTTGCAGATAGTCGATTTCGGCGAACTGCCCGTTTTTCAGAACGCCGCGACTTTCCCCGTGATTTTCCTGACGAGCAACGACCCCAAAAAAGCGCAGTCTTTTATATATGCCCCGATCAAGAGGCTCGATTTTCTCGCGCTTGGCAAAGAAGTCAGCACGGTTGGCGAGACGCTCGACGACCGCTCGCTTGCTGGCGACAACTGGACGCTGGCCTCCGCCGACGAGATAGCCATATTTGACAAGATGAAAAAAATCGGCACGCCGCTGGGTGATTATGTGAAGGGACAAATATATTACGGCATCAAGACCGGCTTAAACAAAGCCTTTGTGATTGATCGCGCAACGCGTGATCGGCTGATAGCCGCAGATCCGAAGTCCGCCGAAGTGATAAAGCCCTTTGTCGTCGGCGACGACGTGCGCAAATACACGATAAACTTCAAAGAACGATATTTGATATTTACCAGGCATGGCATTGACATAAGGAAGTATCCTGCGGTTCAAGCACATTTATCAAAATGGAAAAGCGACCTTACTCCCAAAAAAACGCGTAATCAATCTGGCCCTGGTCGCAAACCGGGAAATTATCGTTGGTTTGAAATTCAGGATACAGTGGATTATTACGCCGAATTTGAAAAACCGAAAATCGTTTACCCTGATATATCCAAGTCTTGCAGATTGACGTTGGATACAGAGGGGATGTTTGTGGGGAATACCGTTTACATAATCCCCAAAGGAGATAAGTATTTGTTGGGGCTATTAAACGCATCTCTCATTTTTGCATTTTATAAACGGGTTGCGTCTGTTTTGGGAGATGCAGATAAAGGTGGAAGAATGCGATGGTTTTCACAGGATGTTTTGAAACTCCCCATCCGCGTGATTGATTTTGAGGACAGGGCGGACAAGGCGCGGCATGACAAAATGGTAACGCTGGTTGAGCGGATGCTGAAGTTGAATAAGAATTTGCAGAAGGCGGGCGAGCGGCAGCGGGCGGTGCTGCAAAACCAGATCGAGGCTACCGATGCCGAGATCGACGCGCTGGTCTACCAACTCTACGGCCTGACAAAAAAAGAAATCGCCATCATCGAAAATCAGTCCGCCTGATGCGGACAAATGATCGCACATAATCTTCCGAAAGGAGATTGCTATGAAGACAGTTGTCGTAACCTTATTATTGATATGCGTAGTGGCAATGACCGGCTGCGCGAGCCTGCTGGAGATGATCGCCAAACCGAGCGCGAGTATCGACGGCGTTCGGCTCGACGGCATCTCGCTCGAAAAACTAAATCTCGTTTTCGATGTCAACGTAACCAATCCGTATTCCTTTGCCATCCCGATGACCAACCTCGACTACACGCTGGCCAGCGAGGGCGCGCAGTTCCTCGACGGCAAGGCGGATCTGGCGGGGACATCTATTCCCGCTCACGGCTCCAAAACCGTCCCTGTTCCCGTAGCCATCACCTTCGCCAACCTCCTCACACTCTTGCAAAAAGTCAAACCCGGCGACGTTGTGCCCTACGAGAGCAAACTAAAACTATGGCTTGATGTGCCGGGGGCTGGGCCGTTGGGCTTGCCGCTTAATTATTCGGGCAAGATGCCCGTCCCGGCGATACCCGAGATCGAACTCTCCGAAGTTAAATGGGACAAGCTGGGCTTTGACAACGTTGGCGGAGTTTTGCACATACGCGTGAAGAATCTCAACAAGTTTCCCATCGACCTGTCCAAATTAACCTACGGCCTCAAGCTCGCTAACACGCAGGTCGCGCAGAGCGGTTTCGAGCAGGCCGTCAAATTCGCCGAAGGCCAGGAAAACGTGCTTGAGATTCCCATCGCCATTAACCCCAAAAACTTCGGCCTCGCGTTTTTCAATATGCTGCGGGGCAGCGATTCGAGCTACGAGTTGGGCGGGACGATGGCCCTGGATACTCAGTTCGGCAAAATCGACATTCCCTTTAACCGCACCGGCAAAACGGTCTTTAAGCGAGACTAGCCGGATACGCCGGGACGAAGATTTGGCTCGTGTTTTTTCCGGGCCGCATTCACCAAATAAAAAGGACTGCCCGTGTGGACAGTCCTTTTTTTTGTTCTCGCTCGAACGGAACGCCCGGCTTGTTATGTTGTCGCTTTGACGCGCTCTTCCTGCGACATCCCCGCCAGGCGCTTTACTTCGGCCATGTCCAAACCGAGACCCTCGGCGATGCGCTCTCCGTAGTCCGCATCGGCCTTGTAGAAGAGGGCGGTTTGTCGTAATTGAAGACGTGGCTGCGCGGCATTGATGTGCGAAACGATGTTGCGTATCAGGTGTTCGCGGTCCACGTCGGTCATGACTTTGCGATACAGATCGCCCGCCTGTACGAAATCCACATCGCCAAGCGTGTATGCGTGGCGAGCCGCCATGCCTTCTATGTCTATGGGTGGCAGGGCGATTTCGGGATCGGGCGCGGGGCCGCCGAAAGTGTTTGGCCAGTAATTCGGCCCGCCTTTGCCGTTGCTGTCGAGACGCATGGCCCCGTCGCGTTGATAGTTATTCATCGCGCAGCCCTTCGGCGCATTCGTGGGCAGCAGATGATAGTTTGTGCCGAGCCGGTGCAGATGCGTGTCGTGATAGCTGAACAGGCGGCCTTGCAGCATTTTGTCGGGTGACGGGCCGATGCCGGGGACGAAATTCGCCGGC
>CAYSUZ010000292.1:0-2892 GCA_964434335.1 uncultured Planctomycetota bacterium
TAATATCGCCACATCCGATTGAATTATCAAAAGGATGAGATGGTTTGGCATTGACCACCTTCTCGATCTCCTCGATGCCAGCCTTAATCGCCGCCTGTTTTTTTGCAGCGTCGGTTTGTGTTGCGGCGTCGAGAACTTTGATCCAACCCTGTATCCATGTCGCCTCTTGGTTTTTCGGATCCAGTTGCAACGCCTCGGCGATGAGCTTTCGCGCCGCCTCTACATCTGGCGTGTCGGCTTCCATAAGGCGCATCTTAGCCAAACGCGCCAAAAAGATCGCGGCCTCGCCAGATGTATCGTTGTTCTTTTTGGCAAGCGGGATCAAATATTCAAGCAACCGCACTGCACGATCTTTATGTCCGTATGCTATGTAGTTGTCAACCGTAGCAAGCACCTGCCAGTATTCACCGGCAACCTTTTCGCGGACTGTGGCGAAATATTTCTCGGCCAATGTGTGATTGCCCTCGGTTAGTTCGTTGATGTCAAGGAAAACGTAAGGCTCAACAGATTTGGGATTGTTGAGTTTTGCAATTCTCTCGGCATTGAGCAGATAATCCCCGGCAGTATTCATCTCGGCCACCATCGCAGCACAACCTAGGCTCAACTGAGTTTGGTAGTTTTTATCTTTGTCGCGGCCTTGGATATTGAAAAGCCATTTATAGAAATTGTTGGCCGTATACTCTTTGCTCTCTTCGGCGGTCAGCTGCGGCCAGTCGTATGTCAAATATATCCTGCGAAGTTCCTTAATAGCACTGGCATCGAGATTTTTCGCTGCGGCTTTTTTAAGATATTCGATAGCCTCGCGCGAGTTGCCCGCGTAGGCCTCACACCCCGCCATAAGACCGTAAGCATTCGCCAGGCTATTCGCACTAGCAATCTTTTCGTAGAGATCAAGATAGTTCTGCATAGTACGGCGAGCATGTTTCTCAACGATTCTTAGTTCGTCCAAGTTGCTCGACTTATTATCCTTCGATATTTTGTCGTAAGCAATTACGGCTTTATAAAACATTGCTCTTTCATTTTCAGGATCGATCTTCAAGACCCTGTCAAAACATCCCGTAGCACGATCAGCCTGGTCATCATCGTAGTATATTTGACCAAGTGCATTTGAGAGCAATATTGATTCAAGCTCAGCCTCTTTATCAACAAGAATTTCTATCAGACGAGCACGAGTCTGTTTAAGGTCTTTCGTTTCGTATTTGAATACCGACTGGATATAACCCAGATAAACGTTGGGATTGTCAGGGAATTTCTCCCTGGCCGCATCCCACGCCCCCACTGCATTGTAGTACCGTTTCAAATTAAAGAGGGTCATAGCCCGGAGTATTACGAACATGGCTCTGTCGGGGTTTTTGACTATGTGGTCATCAACAAACTCGAGGGCCTTGTCGGGGAATACTCTCTGATGCGGCACATACAGCCCCAAAACAAGCGCTTTGTTAAAGCCTTCGTTGTTTGGCTGGGCCTTAAGTGCCTCAAGATAGAGGGTCTCGGCGATCATGAGATTTTCATCGCCGTCCTTGTTGGCATAATAACCCGCCAAGGTCGCCAGCGCAATTTCACGGTTGATGAAATCGGGATTGTCCAGAATTTCCTTGCGCAGTTCATCGGCGCGCAAGTAGGCCCATTCGGGACGCAAAGCAATGCTGTTAAAATATCTTATCTGGTTATAGCGGAATTCAAATAAATTGGGATACTTCTTGATAGACTTCTCGTTGAAACTTTCGAACTTCTCTCTGTATGCGCGTATTTCGGCGCGAAGTTCGTCGCCACGTTTCAGGTCTGGTTGCTCTTGTAATATCTTGTTCTGCAACCCTGTCATACTAGCAAACAATGTCTGGATGTATGCATTCCTGATTTTGATGTCATCTTCCCTGTTTTTTGTATTGGCCTCGTCCGCGATTAATTCTTCCATATCGACGACGGCTTGCTTGTATTCTTTTTTGGTCAGTTTTAGATTTATCAGTTTCAAATCGGCGTCAAGTTCGCTGCCATACTGCTTGGCCTTGCCAACGTATTTCTCGGCTGTCTCAAATTCCTTGTTGTTCCTGCAAACATCGCTCAACGCCATATACGTGTTGTACAAATTGCGTTCATCTCTTTGCGCCTCTTCCTCGTTACCCGCCTTGCGGTGTTCACCAAGTCGCACGGTCAACTGTTCGGCAAGATCCTCAAACATCGACATAGTATCGGGGCTGTCTGCAAACTGCGCAAGCAGTGCCATTAGCAACCCTGCCCGGAAATTGTCAGGATCAATGCTCAAGATGGTCTTGACATTGCTTTTGGCTGGCTTGATGTATAGCTCATCAAACTTGGCAGACGTATGGTTGCTTTTGTGTATCCTGGCAACTTCAAAACGTGTGTAAGCCAATTTATCAAGGACACTGATATTGCCCGGTAAAAGTTTTCTGGCTTTTTCGTAAGCATCTATCGCGGCATTTTTGTACATCAACAGATCACCGGTTGTCTTGGCGGCGTTAAGACACACCTCGCCCAAATTGATATATATCTCGGGTAGCGGGTTTTTGGCCAATACATTTTCGAGCAGTTTAATCCGCTTTGTTATGTCTTTTTCGATTCGCGCGTCGTAGTTAGCCCTTAGTGTGACAGCGCTGGCGCGCACCGGATCGATTTCGACCATTTTGTCGATATATATCTTGGCACTCTCCATATCCTCTGTGTTGAGTGAAAGATAATAACGGGCAAGCCGATTGATAATATCGAAATTGCTTTTGTTTTCGTCGTAAGCCAGTTTCAACTGCTTACTCGCAAGCTCTTGCTGACCAGTCCTTTCTAGAAGCGAGATATAATGCCTCCGCCAGAACCACAATGTCGCAACAGCATTTTCCTTTTCTTCCTGCGCTTTGGGCGTCCCGTCTTCACCTCCCTGCT
>CAYSUZ010000293.1:0-2876 GCA_964434335.1 uncultured Planctomycetota bacterium
ATCCGGCGGAATCACCCAGCACATCGGTGCATATTCGCTGAATCGCAATGGCCGCGACCTCGTCTTCCTCGACACGCCCGGCCACGAAGCCTTTACCGAGATGCGAGCGCGCGGCGCAAACGTTACCGACATCGTTGTGTTGGTAGTTGCTGCCGACGACGGTGTCATGCCTCAGACCGAAGAGGCCATCAATCACGCCAAGGCCGCAGGTGTGTCCATAGTCGTGGCGATAAACAAAATGGACAAGCCCGGCGCCAACCCGCTTAAGACCAAACAGCAGATGGCTGTTGCCGGAATCAACCCCGAAGAATGGGGCGGCGATACAGTCTGCGTCGAAGTCTCAGCCATCACCGGAGACGGTGTAGAAGAGCTTCTCGAAATGCTGGTTTTGCAAGCCGACCTGCTCGAACTCAAGGCCGATCATGGCATTCCCGCGCGCGGAACCGTTATCGAAGCCAAGGTCAGCGAAGACCTCGGCGTCGTAGCACGCTTGCTCATCACCGACGGAACGCTTAATCGTGGCGACACCATTGTTGCGGGCGGAACTTTCGGCAAAATACGCTCCCTATACAATGACATCGGCAAAGACGTTCCCAAAGTCGGGCCAGCGATGCCGGTCAGTGTTACGGGACTCAACGACGTACCCAACGCGGGCGACAAATTTTTCGCCATCGCCGATATACAGAGTGCGCGCGAAGTTGCATTGCAACGTGCGCAGCGCTCACGCGAACATTCGCTTCTTACACGCGGCAGCGCCGGACACGTTACGCTTGAGAACCTTTTCAATCAGATCGACGCAGGCAAACTCAAAGAGCTTCCGCTGATCATCAAGGCCGATGTGCAGGGATCTATTGAAGCGCTGGTCAAATCGCTTAATGCGCTTTCTACCGACGAGGTAAGGATCAACATCATGCACACCGCCGTTGGTGGAATAACCGAATCCGACGTTCGGCTTGCTGATGCCTCGGATGCCATCGTTATTGGCTTCCACGTAGTTCCCGATTACAAGGCACGCTCGCTTGCCGAATCCCGCAAAGTCGATATTCGCCTCTACCAGATTATCTATGAGGCCATCGACGAAGTTAAAGCGGCTATGACCGGAATGCTCGATCCTGAAGAAAGAGAAGTTCTGCTCGGCACAGTTATGGTCAAGCAGGCGATAAAAATATCACGCTTTGGCACAATTGCTGGCTGTCAGGTTACCAGCGGCAAGATCATTCGCTCGGCCAAAATCCGCGTTACACGCGACGGTGTTATCATATACAATGGCACGCTTCAGTCGCTAAAGCGTTTCAAAGACGACGTCAAGGAAGTCGACGAAGGCTTCGAATGCGGAATCAAGATCGCGGGTTATGATGATATCAAAGAAGGCGATGTCATCGAGGCTCACACGATTGAAAAGGTCAAGCGAGAATTAAGTTAGACGAAAGAGTTGTTCGGATGCAAGTAGCAACGATACGCCTGAGTTTGTTTATCCGCCAGGCTCGGAGCCTCAAGGACAAGCGAAGTGTTGTTAAAGGCCTCAAAGATCGCCTGCACAACCGCTTCAACGCCTCGGTTTCCGAGATCGATCGGCACGATAACATTCAGATTGCGGTTCTCGGCGTTGCGATTGCGGGCAGCGACTCGCGGCATCTTGAATCCGTGATGGATACTATCGAAAACTTTGTCAGGGCACAGCCCCTGGCCGAACTGACCAGTTGCGACAAGGACATAATATACTAACATGGCATCACCTCGCAGAATCGCAAAACTAGAATCGTTTCTGAAGCGCGAAATCGGTGAAATCCTTTTGCACAAACTTAACGATCCGCGCATCGGCTTTGTTTCGATTACCAAAGTCGAGATGTCGCGCGATTGTAGCCACCTGAAGGTATTTGTCTCGGTGCTTGGCAACGATTCCGAGCGCAGCAAGATCATACACGCACTCAACGGTGGCAAGAAGTATATTGCCAAAGAAGCCTTCAAGCACCTCCAACTCCACTCTATGCCCACAATGTCTTTCTTGTTGGACGGCTCAATTGAGAAAGGGATAGAAATTTGCATAATTATAGATAGGTTGACCGAGGAAAGAAATTCCCGGCAGGATTCCCAGGACGACGAACAAAACGAAGATCAGGAGTAAATTATGAAATCGCATAAAATCGCCGCAATGACGCTTATTCTGCTGGCAGCGATGCTCATCGTGCCCTGCTGGAGCCAGACGTCGGCACCGGAAGCCAAAGCCAAGCCGGAAATCAAGCCGCTGGATACCAATATCTCCAGCGTCGGCAAGCTCTTCCCCGCTGACACAAAGGTTCTTATCCAGATCGATCTGCATGCTCTCGTGAAATCCGATGTGGTTTTGCGCAAAGACGTGTTCAAAAAAATCCCCGGCTTCGACAAGTTTTACGAGGTTATCAAAAAGGCCGAAATCAGCCCGTTTTATATCGAGAAGGATAAGATTGAATGGACGCTGAGCGACAACGTGAAGACAATCTATATTGCAAAGTCTTCATTCTCCGATGACGAAAATGATATTAGCGTATTGCTTGTCGGCAAAGCTAACCTCCAGTTTACTGCTGAACGCTTCAAGGAAAACGAGAAAATTACCGTCAAGGCCGACGAGAAAATCAAAGGCTATGAAATCACGGGCCTGCTGTCCAAAGACGAGACCCTGTACCTCTCGCAGCTCAACGGTGCCATCGTCATAGCTCGCACACCCGAGGTCGCCGCTGGTTATCTCGATCGTTATGCCAAGGACGATAAGGCTGAGGGCATGAAGACTAACGAGATCATGTATCATCTTGCCGAGGCGCAATTCATGGGCAGGAACATTCTCAATGCCGTAGTGCTGTTCGATAAAGAGCAAAGAGAAAAATTTGCTCAGGCTGACG
>CAYSUZ010000294.1:0-2870 GCA_964434335.1 uncultured Planctomycetota bacterium
CGTGGCGGCGGCTGCGCCAACAGAAAGTTGGAGCGCCTTGAGAGCGCGGCCTTTTATTGTATCTGATTCCGCCGGATTGTTATAGCACGTCAACAAAGGCTTGATACTTGACGCACTGTGGGGAATGTCGCTGGTAAAATAATTCAACACCGCATCGCGGATCTTTTCGTCATCGGAGGTCAGCAGCGTCTCAAAATGTCCCGCAACCGTTTCGTATTCTTTAGGCTTGAGTTTGTTTTTGATGATCGCGTCGACGGCATGCCTTATCACATCAATGTAGCGCTCTCCGTAGCGATCATGCGGCGTGATGATATTGCCAGCGGGCTTTTTGAAAACCTTCATCACCGTACGCAACGCAATCTCAGGCGTAACAGTCTTGAGATCGGCAATCATCTCTTCGGCTCTGTCCTTTTGGAGCGCGAGAACAAAATCCTCCTGCCACTTCGCGCGAGACTTGTTCTTGTTTTTTTCCCACCACGCATCCCATGCCGCTTTGTTAATGCCGAAATCGTAATAGGTAATACGGCGCAGTGCCTGCGCGGTCTTTTTGCGGACTGCCATCGATTCCGAGCCGAGCAAATCAATCAAGTGAGACACGGCCTGCTTGTCGCCAATCTCACCAAGTGCACGAATAATTTCAACAACAACACTCTCGCTCAACCCGCCCGCATCAAGTGCATTTATCAGATAAGAACAAGCGTCCACACGACCCGATTCGGCAATGATGTGCGCGGCGCGCGCACGAATATTCTCGGAGCTTCTTTTGCTTTTCAGAACCTTGGCCAGCCTCTCGTATATATCGTCGGATTTGCGTGCGGATGGTGTGGTAAGTACCTGTTCCGCCCGCGTGCTTATATCCGTCGTATCGCCGAGACGTTTGATTACAAGGGCTATAAGCCCCTTGGGTATGCCAGCGTCTTTGTAGGTTAGCACCTTCAAAACAGCGATGACGATATTGGGAGCAGGCTGAGGCTTAGTCTCTATATCTAGGACAGTCTGAAGTGCTTCAAGTGCCTCGGGGTACTTAGTCGCGTAGTCCAACAGTGAGGCTGCCGCAAGTTTTCTCTGTTCTTCCGCAACCTCATTATTTTCGGGGTTGTTGAGCTTGGAAATTTGGGCTTTGATTTTTTCTTTGTCGGATTGCGGCGTGTCCTGTGCGAAGCCCGGACGAGCATACATCAGCACAGCCGCTACAACCACGGCCAGCGCTATTGTTGTCAGTTTTGCTTTGCCTGTCATGACCCCTCACTGGTAGCCAAACGAATCATTCTTACCGCCTTATATTTCGGTTTTATCGAAAAAATCCGCTGTCAAATTAATCCTCGCCCTTCGCTCCGCAACTGCCACCCGCCGGACAATCCCGGCAAGCGCTATCGGCGCGTTTACGTTTGTAGTCGGTCTCATAAAACCCGCTGCCCTTGAAAATAATTCCCGTGCCGCTGCTAATCAGGCGTTTGACCTTGCGCTTGCTGCACTTCGGACACACCTTGATCGGCTTGTCGGAAAATTTCTGCATTTCCTCGAATTTGTGCCCACACTCTTCGCATTCATACTCGTACGTCGGCATTATGTTTTGCTCCGTTATCTATTGGGTCGATCTACTGTCGCGCTGGCCGCAAATCACGGCTTCTTTGATATCACAACCTTCGCCGGCCTGACAACCAGCCCCTTGTATACATAGCCCTTTTCCACCACCGCGACCACCGAATCTTCGGGCTTGTCAGGATCGTTCATCACCGAAACGGCCTCGTGAAAATTTGGGTCGAACGGCTTACCCTCCACCTCGATACGCTTGATTCCGCCATCTTCGAGCGCTTTGTAAAGTTGCTGCTCGATCATAGCGATGCCCTTGTAGAACGACTTGAATTTTTTGTGATCGTCCGCCGCACTCTCCAGTGCGCGGTCGAAATTGTCCAGAGCCGGCAGCAACATTCTTGCAAGATTCATCACCGAAGCGTTGCCAGCATTTGTAACATCGCGCTGCATGCGCTTGCGGTAGTTTTCCAGCTCCGCACGTGCGCGCAAAAACTTGTCCTTGAGCGCCGCATGCTCATCGGCAGCCGCATCGCCCTCTTCAGGCGAAACCTCATCGACGTGATTGCTTTGCGCACCATAAGTTACGAACGACTCGATGTCTTCGTTTGTTTTTTCTTCGCCGTTCTCTTCAGGTTCGATGTCTGGTTTTTCACACATTATTTCTGTTCAAAAAGATTTTTGAATTTTGAAAGCAAACCGCGCTTTCGCGGCGCCACTTTAGCATCTTCTGTCTCGGCCAACTCGCGCAGAAGCCGCTCTTGATTTTCGTTTGGATTTTTCGGCGTTTCCACATATACCCGCACCAACTGGTCACCGCGGTTGAGGCCGTGCAACGGCGGCAATCCCACACCGCGAATTTTGAGAACCTCGCCCGTCTGCGTCCCGCGCGGAATAACCAGTGTTGCCTCGCTGTCCAGGGTCGGCACTGTTACTTCGGCGCCGAGCGCGGCCTGACACATCGTTATCGGCAAATCGCAGCTAACGTTATCACCCATCCGGTCGAATATTTCATGCTCGCGCACATGCACATGAACGTACAGATCGCCCTGCCGCCCACCTTCGAGGCTCGGCTCGCCCTCGCCGAGTACCTTAAGGCGCGTGCCATGTTCGATACCCTGCGGTATCTTAACGAGTATCTCGCGCTTGACCGAAACCAGCCCCGCGCCGCCACACTTGTGGCATTTATGCTTGATAACAGTGCCCGCACCGCCGCATTTGGGGCAGGTCGTCTGCATCCGGAAAAAACCCTGCGTTTGTATTACCTGGCCGTGCCCCTGACAGGTCGAACACGTTTTGGGCTTGCTGCCCTTTGCCGCACCGCTCCCTTTGCACTC
>CAYSUZ010000295.1:0-2867 GCA_964434335.1 uncultured Planctomycetota bacterium
AGAGATAGGAGGCTTTATTGATGGGATCGCTGTCGGTATGTCCATCGATGCGGATGTAGTCGATGGCGATTTTGTGCTTGCTGAGAACCTTGCTGATGCTGTCCTTGAGTTCCTTGAGCGCGGCCTTGCCGTCTTTTTTAAGTGTGGCCTTGCCCGATGAGAACAGGATGTCGTTGCTAATGGGAACCTTGAGACCACCCGCGAAAACCGACCATTTCTGCCCGGTAGCCGCATCAAGCTCAGTTCGTAGTTTTTCGAGAGTATCTTCCTTCTCATTGAGTTGCTTCTTGAGTGCAGCGATTTCATTTTTGAGAACGGCGGAATCACTTGCCAAAGCATCACGTTCGCTTTTAAGCTGCTTTACTTGAGTCTGAAGCGGGCCGAGGCTGGTCTTGGCATTTGCGATCTGTTTGTTGAGGTTGGCGATGGTGTCGCTGAGAGTCTTGTGCTGCGCCTCAAGGTCGGCCATCTTTACTTGCATATCGGCGTATTTCGCGCGAAGGATGTCGTAGTGCTACGAAGGCACTCCGGATTTGTTGCTTTTGCAGCCCTGCGCGAACACCAGAAGGCCGATAACGGCCACGAACATTGTAATTGTGAGGAATCGTCTCATTGGATCCCCTCCCTCATAAAACTGGTTAATTAGAATAATTCACACGTCGCGCATTCACTGATTTAGAAAGTTATTTTCGATTTATTTGTATCGTAAGACAATCTGCTGACCGGCTTTGATGTCGTTGATGTTCTGCATCAAGCCAAGACGTTTGTTGAGTTGGAAAAGCTGATTTTTTTTGTTCGCATCGCCAAGCTGCACGCGAGCGATTTTGGTCATGTTGTCGTTGCGCTTAGCGATGTAGATAACATACGCACTGAGGTCTGGGCCTTGCGAGCGTTCGACACGCACTGGCTCTGCGGATGCGTGCACGGCTGGCAAAGCATCTCCACCGAGCAATGCGGCGAGTTTGGGCGTAAGCGTGGGTATAGTTATCTTCTGTCCTATTTGCAGCGCATCGGATGTGATGCCCGGATTAGCTTGACCGATATGAAGGGCGCATAGATGTTTGGATCTGTTGTCTTTGCAGCCGTAGTACTTTATTGCCAGCCTAGTGTAGTTGTCGTTGGAAACAACCTTGTGCTTTAGCGGAAAACGACTCGGTACACGCCTTGGTGCGATGGGTTGATCGACTCTCGGCGCGGGTTGCGCGACCACAGGTTGCCTGTCATCCACAACCGGCTCATCCGTATCGTCTGGCTCTGTAGAGGAATCTGTATCTGAATTCGCAGGGGGATCAATAGGCTGGATGGGTTTGGTTGTGACTGATAACGGATGATCTCCAACCTTCTCCTTATTCTCATTAACCTCCTCCTTGTCGTCATTCCTAGCTGTTGTCGCCGGGGACGAGGGCATAGTTACGACACTGATGGCAACAATCGCCACTAGTAGTCCAATGATTAGTACGTAAGCGGAAGTGGTCATGATTTTCTCCTTCGCTTTCCTGCTAGGCGACGGGCGCGTTCGCAGCACATTATGAATTATCAGGTAAAACGGGAGGACGCAAATAGTCGGTGATCCCGCAGTCATTAGCTAAATTTTGAAGATTGTTGAGCTGTCGCAAATTTTCGAGTTCGACATTCACATTCGGAAGGTCTTGCTCTATTTTCTCTGTTTCCCCTCTGACACTGGTGATGCGGTATTCGATAATCTCAATCCGGACATTGTGCCAGACGCACAATATGCCGGCCGCTCCGCCAAGTATAATAATGAGTATTACATGTCTCAGTTTCATTCCAGCGCCTCTTGGGTGCGCTCGGCGGCACGTAGCTTTGCACTGCGCGAGCGCGGATTGGCTTCTACTTCCTCGTCGGATGCCGTCAGGGGTTTTTTGGTCAATATCTTCATCGAACCATTTTTGTCTTTTTCGCGCAGGGCAAATTTTACGATGCGATCTTCGAGCGAGTGAAATGCGATAACCGCAAGCCTCCCGCCGGGGCGCAGGTAGTGTTCGACATCCTGCATCGCCCCCTCCAGGCATTCGAGTTCGCGGTTGACCCAAATCCGAAGCGCCATGAAGGTGCGCGTCGCAGGATGAATCTTTTGCCTGCCGCCGTGTATTACCGATTTGATTACATCAACGAGTTGGCTGGTGGTGTTGAACGGCGCGCGAGTGCGTTGCTTGACGATCGCACGTGCGATGCGTCTGGCAAAACGCTCCTGGCCATATTCGAAGAGGATACCAGCAATGTCTTTCTCCGAAAATTTGTTTAGCGCCCGCCGGGCGGTCCGCGGAGATTTGGGATTCATTCGCATATCCAGCGGCCCGTCGGCCATAAAGGAAAACCCGCGCTCGGCGGTGTCGAACTGCAACGACGATGCGCCGAGGTCCATGAGTATCCCGTCGACGGCCTCGATCTCGAGCTCGTAGAGGACATCGCCAAGTTTCTCAAAGTTGCTGTGAACGACTTCGAGACGACCGGTGAAATCCGTCAGGTTTTGCCGTGCGTGCTCCAGGATTTCTGGATCCTGGTCAAGCACAACGAGCGTTCCTTCGCTGCCGATTGCATCGGCGATAGGGCGCGAGTGCCCCGCGGCTCCGACCGTTGCGTCTACTATGGTCGCGCCGGGCCGGGGGTCGAGCAAGTCGAACACCTCGTTGGGCATAACCGGCATGTGTACCTGCCGGGCCATCGCGCCTCCCCTCTCTCATCGCCGGTGCTACCGGCAACGAAGGAAACTGATTTCCAATGAACGATCTTAGCGACTGCTTTAGGCGACGCCGTTGGCAGCCATGAATTTTTCCAGTTCGGGATTGAGCGAGACATCAATCGTCGCGCCGGATTCTTTGATGCGCCTGATCCGCAGCGAAATA
>CAYSUZ010000296.1:0-2860 GCA_964434335.1 uncultured Planctomycetota bacterium
CGTCGTCTAACTCTGGAAAATCAGGATCGCTTTCGGCGCTGTAACGCACTCCGTCAGTGATGTACGATATAACGGCCCGGCGAGCGATTTCCAACAGTTGCCTTCCATGGGCTTCTGTCAGCATGGTCTTCCTTCTTTTCAAATCGTACAAAGAGATTGATTCCCACGACGATATGCGAGTTACCCAAGCAGATCGATTATGGGATTGCTATTTCCGGTAATTATTCCAATACACACGCACAGGCCTACGAGCATTACGAGTGCGGTTGCGATAAGCAGCCCCGAACCCAGCGGATCGGGCCTGTCGGCGCTTGCTCCGCGATGCGAAGGCGTTGTTGCGAAACCAAATCCTTCGGCCTCGCCCATGCCCGGCACGGATTGTTCTTCTTCCATGACCGTCGATGTCTCGGTGAGCAGTTCGAGCGATTCCGTCTCGTCGCCGATGTCATCTTCGGTCAGCATCAAGGTGTTGTCATCTACGGAAGTGTCTTCTTCGAGGGTGATTGTATCTCTGGTGGTGCTTCCCGTCGAGGCAACGGTATCGGCAAAAACCGACGAAGGCTCGTCGTCTTCGATTACAACGAATGTCTCTTCCTCGTCGTCGTCTTCAAATTCCCCTATGACCGTGGCTTCGTTGTCGAGTGTGATATTTGGGTTGGATGCTGCCTCCAACTCTTCTTCTATATTGATTTCGCCGAGGCCTTCGATGTTGAGAACCGTTTCGAGTTCGTCATCGAGCAGGCCGATGTCATCGCTGCCGCTTGTCGGCGGGATGATGATCGGTTGGGCTCCCAGCGCCGACTTGAGACGCTCGACGTCTTCGGGTTTGAAGACCGTTTCGCCGCTGTCACGAAAAGCGCGAATCTCGCCTTCGGCAACCATTCGCTTCAAGCCGTCTGCGTCCAGCTCAAGTGCCTTTGCAGCCTCATCAAAATTAATATAATCGCTCATATTTGTTCCTATGATCTGTTATCGCTGGTCGAAAAGATTTTTTCGTTATATCTGATGGTCGCGTTGACTATTGCTTTGGGCGTGAGCTGGGAGAGGGTGTCATTGATCAGTGCAAAAACGAAAACGCCCAGCAAAGTTATACCAAAACATGTGTTGAGATACACTGCACAATTCTCCATAACATTTTTGTGCGCTACAACTCTCCCGGCCCAGATTATACTCGCCACAACAAACACGGGCAAGGAATTATTTCCATCCGATGGGCCTTATCACCGAACACCTCCATTCGGGCAGGTTTGCGGCTACCAGGCCGCGAGTTCGCCAACGATTTCCTCAACGATATCCTTAATCGTTGCAATCCCCAGCGTATCGGCCTGCACATCGGAAGCATCTTCGGCAACCATTACGATATGTTTGCGTTTAGACTGCATCGTAGCCAATGCCGCGTGGATCGGAGTCTCGGACGAAAGCCGGAACGCCTCACGCCGCATTGGACGCACGGCCTGCTTGTCGCCGCCGCGTATCGGCAGATCAAAAATATGCACGAAACCCATAACCCGCTCCTTGTGGTCAGCGAAAAGCGGCACGCGCGAGAAGCACTTCTTTGACATCAGCTTCCGAATATCGCCAACGGTCGAGGTCTCGGGCGCGGCGACAACTTTCTCTATCGGAATCATCACGTCGCCCAAAGTTTTCTTCGAAAGATCGAGAACATTCAGCACGGCATTATCTTGGAAATGCGACAGATAACCATGCTCTCGTGCCTCCGAAAGTCGGGTCAGTAGATTGTCGGCGTTTATTTCTTCCTTGCTCTTCCTCGATCCCAGCGAGCCGAGCGACGCGCCCGCCGCCGAGAGTATTGCTGCCGGAATCGACAGCACAACGTGCGCCAGCTTTGCCGGCCAGCGATAATTCAGCACCATCGTGTCGGCGTGCGAACGGAAAATGTTTTTCGGAATTACTTCGGCGAATACGAAAAATATCGGCGCCAGAATCAGCGTTGCGAATACTTCCGCATGGCCATGCGAACTGACGTGCTTTGCCATCAGGGCCGTCATCGCTCCTGTTGCAATGTAGACGCAAACGTTTGTTCCCAGCAGAATCGTTGCGATAATGTGATGGCGTCTTGCGATTAATTCCAGCACCATTTTGGCCGCGCGGTCTCCTCGCGCCGCCTTCATACGCAGCCGGATTCCATTCAAGCAGTAAATGCCTGTTTCGTAGCCGGCGAAAAAACCCGCGCCAATCAGCGCCGTCAGAATGATAGCCAGAGAAGGAAGCAACTCGCTCACGTCGTCTCCTCCCCGCTAATCGTTTCGACTACAATCGACACCGTTCTGTTGCGATGTACTTTGCGCAAAGTCATCCTTATCTGCCCGTATTCCACCGACGCTCCTGTGGTCGGGATTTTGCCCAGCAGCGCCGCGACAAAGCCTCCGATTGTATCGGCGATATCCAGATCGGCTTCTATGCCGAAAGTCTCGCAAAAATCCCTCAGCGAATAACTTGCATCGACCAGCCAGCGATTATGTGACAACCGCGCAACCGGCGTGTTGGTTTGGTCGAACTCGTCTTCGATCTCGCCGACAATTTCTTCGAGCACATCTTCGAGAGTTACAATGCCCTCGGTCCCGCCGTATTCGTTGACCACTACCGCGAAGGTTTGTCGCTCCTTGCGAAAATCGCTCAAAAGGCTCTCCAGACTTTTGTTTTCCGGCACGAACATCACCGGCTTGAGCATCTCGGCGATGTTGCTTCCCTTGCCTGCAAACACGTCCTTGGCGCTTATCATGCCTCGTATTTCATCGCGGTTTTCGCCGTATACCGGTATGTTTTTAGTTTTCTTGCGCCTGACCAGATCGGCCACTTCGTCAAGCGTCGAATCGAACGGACAAAAAACCACGTCTAC
>CAYSUZ010000297.1:0-2854 GCA_964434335.1 uncultured Planctomycetota bacterium
CCTCGCGCAATTCATCGAGCAGGGCAAACTCAAGCCCGTCAAAAATGTCGAAGGCAAAGTCATGTATCACGACTCCTGCTATCTCGGTCGGCACAACGGCGTCTACGACGCACCGCGCGCGATCATCGACGCGATACCCGGCCTCAAGGCCGTCGAGTTTGACGAGAACCACAAAGACTCGTTCTGTTGCGGCGCGGGCGGCGGGCGCATGTGGATGGAAGAAGACCTCGGCACGCGGATCAACGAAAAGCGCGTCGCCGACGGGCTGGAGCAATCGCCCGATATGATGTGTACCGCGTGTCCGTACTGCATGACCATGTTCGAAGACGGCCTCAAGGCCCACCACGCCGAGGAAAAAGTCGCATCCCTCGACCTCTGCGAACTCCTCGCCAAATCCCTCTGATAATAACGCGATCAACTAAATGGCGGCCGATTCATCATGGCCGCCATTTTTGTTTGGATTTTCGATGATATTCTTTCCAAAAAGATATTGATCTTTCCTCAAATCGATCTACGATCTCGATCCTTTATATGTAACATGATCAGAATCAATCTTGACAGAAGCCAATAGAAAGAAGTAGCATTTAAGCAAGGAATCTGACCAATTGAGGAGCGGTAGTATGACATGGAAAGAGTTTATATATCATCTCATCGTCGATTATTGTAACCGGCGAGGTAACAGAACCTTTACGTTGCAGGAATTTCAGGCATCCAATCAAAAAGCCATCTCTGATTTCAGACCGGAAGCTCAAACTCCTTTCAATACCTTAAGGCGCGTGTTGCAGGAATTGCGTGATGAAAAATTGCTGACTTTTGTGAACAATTCGGGCACTTATACTCTTCGAGGCGTAGAATTATTGGAAGGAGAAGTTGAGGACGAAAACCTGGTTAAAATACAAGCAGAAACGCCGGAGAAAAAAGAGTATCTTATTGAAATATATGTACGAGACATTGGTTGGGCAAATGAAGCAAAGAAAAAATTCGGTCGATTTTGCATTTGCTCTGGATGTCAGAACTCGTTTGTCAAAGATGATGGAATTCCATATATAGAAGTGCATCATATAATTCCTCTATGCATGGGAGGCGAAGATGCCATTTGGAACTTGGCGGTGTTGTGTGCCCACCATCATCGTATGGCACATTACGCTAATGCAAAAACAAGAATACAGATGGAGGAGTCATTGTTGAGTGAGGTAAGATGCCGACTATAGAGGATTTTGCCAAGGCAATAGCGATTCGTATTTCTGATGAATGGGATGGGAAAAGCGATTTTCCTGAGGATGCCACAATGTTGCAAGCAATACTGGAAAAACTTTTTTTGCTTCATCCAGGTGAATGCGAGCGATTTATAGGCACGGGAATTATTGAAGATGGCTATTTTGATGCGATATGAGATGTAGCGGTTAAAACCACAAAGAAAATCTGTGGAAGGAAACTCTGCGTCCTCTGCGTCTCTGCGGTTCTAATGTCCAACACTAAAGGCCCACGATTCCTTGAGAAACAGCCCCGTATCGAGGGCGTTGCGTAAAAGGGCCGGGAGAGTTTATTTGGCGAAGTAGCCCTCATTCAACACTAAAGGAAACTCTGTGTCCTCTGTGTTCTCTGTGGTGAGAGTAGTGATAAGGAAACAGGCGGCTCCTTGCGGATACCGCCTGCCTGTGTTTAGTGCCTGATTTTTTATTGGGGTGTCTTAGACTTCACATGTCGCCGCGCCGCCTCGCCGATTCCCTTGATGGCCAGCACATTTTTCAAAAAGCCCGCGATCTCATTCGTCCGTCCGGCGTTTTGGTACAGCAGCATCACCGCGTCGATCATCTCGCACGCCTCGGCCAGATTGCCATCCATCGCCAGCACCGCCAGCGCACTCGCCGCCGCGCCGTCGGCATTCTTCATCCCGTAGTTGCACAAAAAGATATTCCATCGATAGCGCGACTCGCCCGGCGCGATCTGTGTCGCCCGCGTGAAGTTCGCCAGCGCCTGCGCGTATTGCCCGCCCCGATAGAGCGCGATGCCGTATTCGTTAAGCACCTTGTCGTTGTCAGGCGCCAACTCTGCCGCGCGCGCGAGTTCGGTTATCGCCAGATCGATCTGATCGTTCTGCAAAAAACTGCGTCCGCGCATCAGGTATTCAGCCGCGTCGGTCGATTTCTCGGCGGGTTCCTGCGGAGCCGCCTCCGGCGCATCCGTGTCCTTCTTTTCCGTGTTCGTATCTGCCGCTTCCGGCGCGCACGATTTTTCCGCATCCGCGTCCGTTGGTGTATCGACGAGCGGCAGGCCCTCTTTGTCGAGAATCTGTATCGTAACTTTCGGCGAGCACGTATCGACGACGAACGCCTCGCTCGTCTCGACGGTCGTGTGCCCGGCCTGATCCGCAGCCGTTATCCTGATCGAATACGTGCCTTGTTCCGTGGGCGCGTCGAACGCGAACTCGCCGCTGTTGCCCGTCGCTTCCGTGATGAACGCGACAAATTTCCCGTCGCGCAGCAACTCGATCTTTATCGGCGTATCAGCGAGGTTGTTGTCCTGCGCGAGCCAGCGGACGCATATTCTCGCGCCGCCGCGGAACACATCGTCCTTAGCTGGCGAGAGAACCCGTAGCGAGGGCTTCTGATCGTCGATCCATGTCGAATAGTCGGGCGCGATGCACGTCGCGCCGTCGGGTCGCGGCCTGCTCCACAGACCGGCCTTGTTGCCCGCGATGATGTAGAACGCGTATTGGCCGACTTCCTGCGGCACAAAAACGAACTCGCCCTTCATCCCGCGTGCGGTTTCGTGCAGGCTCCAGTTTTTTGTCTGCCACTCCTCGCCTTCCATCCGCGCCACCCACAATTCCACGCGATCAAGCCCCGAGAGG
>CAYSUZ010000298.1:0-2850 GCA_964434335.1 uncultured Planctomycetota bacterium
GCAACGCCGGAAGATATTCACAAATTTACTGCCACAGTATACGAAGAAAAAGTCAAACAGGCCCAGGCCGAACTAAAGGCCCTCAAGGCAAAGCACGGCATAGGGCCTCATTACACTAACAAGCCGGGCCGCGTATTCGCCCTTAAGGTACAGGCGGGCAATCGCATAGCCAAGGGCGACTCGATACTCAAGATATTCAATCCCAGCTCTATCGAAATAGTGGCTCGCATGGATGGCAAGCTTGCCAGTGACGTCAAGAATGGCCAGGAAGCAGACATCACTATCACAATCGGATCAAAAGTTAAAACACTGACAGGCAAAGTGCGCTCAATATCCAACCCAATGTTCGACCGGTCGAAAAAAGAACGCGACAGACTGCGCACCGAGTTCACCAACGTGGACGTTAGAATGCGCGAAGTGCATATTGAATTCGATATTAAGCAATTGACCGACGAAGACATCAAAACGCTAGCGCCGGGCAATTCCGCCAAAGTAACGATACACACAAACTAAGCAATCAAGCCAATAGAAAACCGCCCGACGTCAATCGGGCGGTTTTTTTGTGCGCGCTTTAGGCGAGATTGAAAACCGCAGCCCAAACTCCATGCATTAGTTTCGTCCCGTTACTTGGATTTGACTTCACCTTCTATGCGTTTGATATCGTTGCGAATTTCCTTGAGGAGCATATCCGTGTTATCAATGGCCTGACGCAAGCCAACGAGTTGCGACATCTTGGCCGACCATACCGGACTGATATCTTCTCGCTTGAGCATTGTGGTTTCGCGGATGCCCTCTAATTTCCTCAGGGTCATGTGATCGATATCAAAATTAAGATTGTCCGAATAATATTTTGGTGTACTGCTGCTGACCTTTGCTTCTTCGCGATACATCAACGTCATGAGCCAATCATCCATGAGCGATTCAAATTCGCGCCGCAATTCGATTAGCTGGTCGGCGTGTTCATATTTGGCCCGATAAATATCGAGACGCAGTTTGTTATAGCCATCTTCATTGACGTAGTAATTGGTGATGGTTGTTTTGGTGTCCTTCCTAGGATAGGTTTGCGCATTGACCACCGCCATCCCCAAAATCAACAGCAACGAACACACTACACCCAGGCCAATAATTCTCTTAGCAGTCATCACTCATCCTCCGTTTAAGTTCAATAATAAAAAATCTGCTTCCGCCATTATACGCAATATCCTGCAATTTATTCATAAAATCCACATGCGCGTAGTCAAAAAAAATCGCCACCTGTCGTTGCGCTATGACAGGTGGCGAATGTATTTTGCAAAAGATATTCCGGCAAACCTACTCACCAGCGAGGAGCGTGATCCCACGTTTTGCGCGGCAGATGCGGGTCTTCGTATCCGAGCCGGAACAGCTCCAGGATATACCACACCGCGCGGCAGAAGCGCAGAATCTCGTTGAAAATCGGTAACATAAATACGAATATCAGGTATGGCCATTCCTGTCGGCGTCGTTCCGAAACGCTCACCGCGGCTACCAACAGCAACGCAAAGAATACTACGTAGAGTATATAGGAAAACACGATGAAGAACGGCAACAACTCTGGTTTGAAAGCGATAAGCGCCAGCATGTATGCGTAGTACAGGTACGGGCAAATCACCGTGAATATGAACTGAAACATCAATTCAAGAAAGTTCGAGAAGCTAAATCGCCACGGAATCATTACGTCAATATGTTTGCGGAAAAAGGTTCGGAAAAACCCCCTCTCCCAGCGGCAACGTTGGTTAAGCAACCCGCCCATCGTTTCGGGCACGTTGGTAAAGGCCACGGCCTCTTTGACAAAGTGCATCTTCAGACCAAGCTTGCGCACCTTCATGCCGATATCGGCGTCTTCGACCAGTTCGCTATCCCAGCCACCGATGTCGTTGATGACCTCGCGGCGGAACATGCTCAGGCCGCCAGCCATCTGCATCAACAAGCCAATACGTGAAGCCCAGTTGCGCCAAAGGGTGATGCTTAGCAGATATTCGCACATCTGGAATTTTGTCACCAGCGACGCGCCTGCGTTGCGAACCTTGATGTTGCCGGTAACCGCGCCGATTTTGGAGTGGACAAACGGGCCGAGCATCTCTTCGATAACATCGCGATCAAAACTGGTATCGGCGTCGACCTGCATGATGAAGTCGCCTCGGCACACGGCCAGCGCCAGATTCATAGCAAAGGCTTTGCCGCCGCGACCGGTTTCGGTGCCGCTTTTTAGCAGTTCTATTTTGCCTGCTTCGGCAAAGGGCTTTGCAAGCTCGTAGGTTCGGTCGGTCGAACCGTCGTCGACAACGACGATCTGTTTGTTTTCGTAATTAGTCTCTAACAGCGAGAGGATCGTCGCAACAATAGCTTTTTCTTCGTTGCGAGCCGGCACGATGATGCTCACCAACGGTCGAGAACGCAGAAACATCTCGCGGGGGGTTTCCTCGCGGGCTTTGTGGTGGGAGAAGAAATTGAGAAACGGCACGATGATCGCCGGGATCATATAACGCGGCATCTCGGCGAAAATAAAGAATGGGAACAGATAGTAGAACCATTCGCCAACGGTGCAACTGGAAAAGGTTTCCCAGCCGTCGGCAAGAAAATCACCTAAAAATATGGGTATCTGTGTCAGCATATCAGCCATCACTATTATAATTCGGAAGAATAACATCTATTTTTTATGAGGAATTTGAGTATAATGCAAACAAAATTTTGGATTATTCGCCTTCGGACACAATGTTAATTGAAACTCACTCGATGATATCAAACGTGAAACATATGCAATAGATGCACATAATCACCTAAAATTTATCTGGCAATGCCATACAAAAATTTGCTAAGATGTGACAGATA
>CAYSUZ010000299.1:0-2840 GCA_964434335.1 uncultured Planctomycetota bacterium
CACTGCTCCGGCTAGTGCTCGCGCGTCGTCGCGCGGGGAATTCAGTACGTGATAGGCGTAGCGTTCGGCGCTGCGGTCGCCGACGCCGGGGAAGCGCTTGAACGCGTTGATCAGTCTTTGTATAGGTTCGGGATGTTGTGTCATGGCTTATTCGCCTGCTGTTTGGGCACGCTGCGCCGGATACGCAAAACCCGCCGGTGCGGCGATGCGCCGCGACTGATGGAGGGTGTTGGAACCGGTCGCGTCAGAATAATCCGGGGATGTTAAGGCCGCCGGTAAGTTTGCCCATTTCTTTCTGCGACAAATCGTGTGCTTTTCTCATGCCTTCGCGCACCGCCGCGATTACAAGGTCTTCAAGCATTTCGACATCTTCGGGATCGACCACCGAAGGGTCGATCTTGACGGCCACGACTTCCTGTCCGCCGTTGACCTGCACCTTGACCATACCGCCGCCGGCATCGCCTTCGACTATGCGGGTTTTAAGTTCTTCCTGGACGCGCGACATGTTTTTCTGCATCTTCTGCGCATTTTTCATGAGGTCGCCCATGTTGCCCATTCCGCCGAATCCTTTGCTCATTTTTTCGCTCCGTGAATATTCAGTTGTTACGTGTTTGCTCTTGCGGTTCGATAATTTTGCCGCTGAAGATATTGAGGGTTTTTGTCACTATGGGGTCGAGGTCTTTCGCTGTGTCTTGTGCCTGCGCCCCGGCTTTGTCGAGTTCGATATCGATGATGTTAAGAGTAACATTTTTTCCGAAAATTTCCGAGAGTTTTTCTTCTGCTTCGACGCGTTTCGCGCGGTCGTCGAGTTGCTCGCGCTGGAAACGCAACGCGGGCGGAAAGCCCAGCGTGATTTCGTCGGAGGCCAAACCGAGGAAATGAGCCGCGTCGAGGGTGGCTCCAAGAAATCCGCGTATGCGGCAAACCTGATGGACGGCCTTTTTCCACGCCGCCTCGTCGATAGTGCCGGTGGTGATGGCAGGCGCGGGCGCGTAGACTTCGGCGGGTATTTCGTCGCGCTGCGGCAGGAGCGATGGTGTATCGTCAGTGTGGTCGGTTTGTGCCTCTGGCTCCGGCTCGTAGCTGTAATCTTCTTCGGGTGCGGGATCGGTGTGTGGCGCTGGTGTGGGCAGGGGCGCGTCAGCGATTACTTTTTTTTTAAGTTGCTCTGTTTGTTTCGGCTCAGTCTCGTCCTGGGGCTGGTAGTTGGAAAGCAACGCGCCGAAAGCCGCGAAGTCGCGCCAGCGGCACAGACGGACGACGGCTGTTTCGATTAGCAGCGAGGGATTCGTCGCCTGGCGCATTTTGCCGCGCAGATCCATTAGCACTTGTTGGACGTAGATGAGCGTATCGTCGTCGAGACGGCCTGCGGCGGTTTTGACTGCATCGCGTGCGGCGGGGCCGGTGACAAAACCGTTAAAATCGGCACCGCAGTTGCGCATGAAGAGGACGTCGCGGAAGAAGTTTGCTATTGCCTCGATGAATTCGGCACCTTCTTTGCCTTTGTTGATCGCATCTTCAACGATGCGCAGGGCTGAGCCGATGTCGGTGCTTATGATTGCTATGCCGAGTTCGGCAATGATGCCTTCGGGCACTGATCCCATGACTTTGTAGACTGAGTCGGCCTGGATGTCGTTGCCGTCGTAGGCGATGAGTTGGTCGAGGATCGAGAGCGAATCTCTCAGGCCGCCGCGCACGTTGCGCGCGATGTGCGCGAGCGCCTGCTCGGGGGCGTTGACGCCTTCTTGTTTACAGATGCGCTTGAGCATCTCGGCGATAGCAGCGGCGGAGACGCGTGGAAAATCGAAGCGCTGGCAGCGTGACTGGATTGTCTCGGGTACTTTCTGCGGCTCGGTTGTTGCGAACATGAATTTTACGTGAGCCGGAGGTTCTTCGAGTATCTTGAGCAGGGCGTTGAATGCGGATTTGCTGAGCATGTGTACTTCGTCGATGACGAATATTTTGAAACGCGATTTTGCGGGCGAGTATAGGGCGTGTTCGCGTAGTTCGCGCACGTCGTCGACGCCGGTGTGTGATGCGCCGTCGATCTCGATAACGTCGATGCCGTCACCGCGTCTGGTGGCGGTGCAGGATTCGCATTTGCCGCAGGGTTCGATGGCGGGGCCGTTTTCGCAGTTGAGCGCGGTGGCGAAGACGCGTACCATCGAGGTCTTGCCTATTCCGCGAGGGCCGCAAAAGAGGTAGGCGTGGCCGATGCGGTTGTTTTTGATGGAGTTTTGCAGGGTGCGCGTAACGTGCTCGAGTCCAACAAAGTCGGCGAACTGCCGAGGCCGGTATCGCCGGGCCAGCGCCACGTAGGGCGTGCTATTTGGGGTTTCTGTACTCATGTGGCCAGGATTTCAAAATAAGTGCTGTGCACGTCAGACTGGACTTGCATGACTGCGCCCGCTGCCGGTAGTTAGCTCCGGTCAGGCTACCCCACAACACACGAGAACTTGCGCTTATGGCTGCTGGATCTCTCCTCTGACCAAGTTCACGCCGCCTCGTTGTATGGGACCCGACTTTCAACACCACTTGCCGGTTTTGAAACGCAACATACAAAGCCGCATCTGACTGTCGGCCTCGCTGTAGCGGATTGCGAGTAACAGGGTACCGCTAACACCCCGCCCGAGCACAGCACTATTTTTTATCTTTTAATACTTCGTCGAAAGTGGTTATCTTGCCGTTACAGAGGTCAACGTATTTCTGCGCCGACATCTCGTACTTAGGGCCTTCTGTTATCGAGATGACCTTGTCAACGGGGAATTGTTTGTTTTTATTTTCTGCTCTATTTTTTGCTGCCAGTTTTTCAAGGACGTCCATACCTTCAATCACCTGGC
>CAYSUZ010000300.1:0-2803 GCA_964434335.1 uncultured Planctomycetota bacterium
TGGCGTTGTTGGCGGACTGGAGGGTGCTGCCAAACGTGATCGACTTGACCGTAAAGGCTTTACCGAGGTAGGTGAAGTTCTGGCTCGTGTTGCCATCGAACAACACGTCGGTCGTGGTGAAGGATGCGGGGATCGCACCGCCCACCCAGCTTGCGGCATCATTCCAGTTTTGCTGGGTGGACATATTGATCCACGTGTACGTATTAGTGGGAGGAAGTACGCTGATGATTCCGCCACGGTCCTGCAGGTAGGCCTGTTGTGCAGGAGTGAAATCCTCTCTTTCATAGATTCCCGGAGCAATTTCTGTTCCATCAATACTCAAAGAGGCCAGGGTCTTTTGTTTTAGCCATGTAACCTCCGAGTTATGAGGCGGACGGCGTGTTCTGGATTGGCTCGAAGTGCCTCTGTTAGCGCGGGTAATGAGCCGTAGTTTCCCCTTTGCCCTGCGGCGATATACAGCAAGGCGTTGCGTAGCAATGCGAGGTTCCCAACGATTCCCGGATTGCGACTGCGAGTTCCGTCTTCGCCCCACACGGCGTCTTTACTCCAGTGGTTTCGGTTTTCAACCCCGCCCCAATGTCCACGGATGAGTTGATGCCATTGAGACGCTGTTCGATTCTTCGGCTCAAGGCTGGAGATGAAGTAGCGAACGCTTTCGCTCGTTTTCCCGTGAAGAGTGCGTCGGCTCCAGATTGCGAGGAGGCTTCGGGCGTAGGGAAAGGAGCTCTTCATGGCGCTCGTCTCAAGCACGGCCATCGCGCGTTGCTCGATTCGGCCGTGCCCTTTCTCTGGCGATCCGTACGCGGGGGTGATTTTGGAAAATGATTTCTTCAGGTGTGTGTGAAGATGCTTCTGGTTGTCTTTGACCTGCTGAACGTAGTCGCCACCTTTTTCGACGGTGATTTGAGCCGTTTTCTTTTGGTTGTGAAGCGGGTCGGAGGTGATGACTTTCCCCTCCAGCGAAGGAAGGCTCAGCAGCAGGGTCTGCGCACTTTTCAGCTCGCAGTTTTTCCCGTCTCCTTTTTTTTTGAACAGTGCGCCATGGCTTCGGGGGCTCCGGTCTCGTGATCGGCAAGGGTGAGTACGCCGACGACATCTCCAATGAATTTGCCGTCCATCGCCAAGGCTCCGGGGAGCGACCCGGACTGTTCACTCAGCCACTGGGTTAGCGCATTCGCCATCTCGATCGGGTCGACTTCTTTGAGCAGGTTGTAAAAAACGGAGTAGCTAGGGATTTTCCGAAAGCGGGTTCCCTTCTTCAGAGGCAGGCCGATTTTTGCGCGCTGTCTTTGTGTCAGACGCTGAGCGAACCGATGGATCTCCGCTACGTGGCGACATCCGCAAAGCAGTGCCATGGCGGTAATACCCAACACACTGCCGATGCGAAAGCTCGATCTTCGCTGGCGAGGGTCGGGAACGGCTTGCAGGGCATCCATCAACGAACGAAGCTGCAATTCCTTAAACGGCAGTACGCCATGCGCATTCGATTGGGCTCCCGGGGCATAGATGTCCGGAAGATGTTGCGCGTGCAGGATCTCACGAGCCTTCGGCACCAGTTCTTTGAGCCAAAGCCGTTTGATGCGACCGTGCGGAACATAAAAATCGAGCGCATCGCGGCTAAAGCCCTGGGATTGCCCCGCCTCGATCCATCCGTTCGCTTTGTAACAGGTGCCATGGAAGCGTTCGATATCCGTAAATGTTTCAGCGAGCAACGGAGAGTAACCGAAGGTTTTATCCCACTGTTTCGGTAGCGCCCGTAAGGCGGCCGCCAGAGATTTTGATGCCAAATTCGGCTCTGAACCGCGCTCATGGAGCAACAAAAACCGGCGGTTCTGAACCACAAGCTTGAGTCGCTCTGCGCGTTGAGTCGCGTGCCAGCCGATCCATTCGTCCCGGTCTTTGAGTGCATAGCAGGCCGGGCCCCATGCCAGCAGGCCGACCCATTCGCCATCGCGCACGACCACCTGTCGAAGAAAATCTCCAACCGGCTTGGCTGAACCCAGATAATGAAGATCGCCCATGAGCCCATCAAAGCGTTTTTGATCCGCTTTCGAGACGGTTTGGATTTCGAGAGGTTGTTTACGCTTCGCGGATGCGGAGCCCGTCTTTTGCCATGTCGGATTAGTATTCATCTAGCCTAGATGAACAAAAAGGGGCGGTTTTGTCTACAAAAAGTTGATCCTTTTTTCCAGGAACTACTTATGACGCAGAAAAAAGAAACCCTGAATGGGGTGCAGTCTTTCGATCTTTCTTCTTTCCATGTGGATGCCTGGCGGTCGTATGGCGGGAGCGCAGCGAAAATTCAGCTGAGTGTACTTTCTGGTAGTGATCTGACTGAGGGACTTGTCGGTGTTTCCGATACAATCGCAATTCAAGGCGCTAATCCAGTGATTGGGGGATCTGATTTTTCGGACATTGATTTGTCGCTGACGGGATTGGCAGACTATACGCTGGATCCTGGGGAGAGCGCGGTATTTCGCTTGGAAACGGTTAGTGGTGCCATTTATATCGATAATTTTGCGGTCACGGGAGAAGAAATTCCTCCGGGTTTTGAATTAATCATTTCGGGTTGGGATAAATCGCTCGTTATTGGAGATCATGTGCCGCAGTCGGCAGACTATGTGGCCGGCAATATTGTTGCCACGGCCTTTTGGGGGGGGCAGGATCCTGCCCGCAGTGCCAACGGCTCCGGCGATTTGACGTTCGGAACCTACACGGGTGCAGTGGAGAGTGTGGATATCGTTACTGGGGCGCAGGTGATTTATGAGACAAGCTATTTGGATTTTTCAGTTACCAATACGGG
>CAYSUZ010000301.1:0-2800 GCA_964434335.1 uncultured Planctomycetota bacterium
CGAGGATGAAGGTGTGCAGTGCGCTGCCGGGCTTCATCGCGTAGGTGTTTTTGGTGCATATCTGCGAGATGAAGTTGTTGGCGCGCAGGCCCGACATTCCTATTGTCGCGAAACCGGTCATGTCGACCAGGACGGCGTCTTTTTTGGCGGTTTCGACTTCTTTTTTTGCCTCACCGTAACTCATCGCTACTTCCCAGCCGCCGACGTTAACCATTTTAGCTCCGGCCTTTTTGTTCGCTGCCGCTAGGGCAGTCGGTTTGCCGGTCTTGATATCGATGGGGGTGTAGTAGGGATATTCGCTGCTTGTGTCAGGCTCGATGTCGGCTGTTGCATCCGCAGCGATCGCGGCGATGTCGCGCTTTATCTCTTCGAGGAGGCGCAGGTTCATCTTGCCGCGTCCCAGGATTCCGCGCAGGCCTATGTAATCGAACGGGCTGATGTTTTTTACCAGCTTCGCAATGACTTTGGCGATGTCTTTCATATGTCCTGCGCCCAGACCGCGTTGCGTAACCCATGTGGTGCCTAATCGCAGGCCGCTGGGGTAGGAGGGGACTTCGTCGTCGAAGATTGAGTTTTTATTGCAGGTCAGACCGCACATGTCGAGTATGCGCGAGGGCACTTCGGCGCGCAGCGGCGCACCGTCGAGACCTTTGAATTTGCGCAGGTTCACCAGCGTGAGGTGGCTATCGGTGCCGCCGTACGCGATGTCGAGGTCTTCGGAGAGGAAGGCTTCGGTGAGCGTTTGTGCGTTTTGTTTGACCGCTTTCTGGAGTTTTTTGAAATCGTCGGTTTTGGCGATTTGGAACGCAACGGCTTTAGCTGCGATGTTGTTCATATGCGGGCCGCCCTGCTCGCCGGGGAATACGGCGGAGTTGATTAGGGCTGCGTTTTCGGGGGTGGTTGTAATTATGCAAGCACCCCTCGGTCCGCACAGGGTCTTGTGCGTTGTGAAAGAGATTACATGAGCGTATCCGACGGGGCTGGGAAATTCGCCTGTTGCTACGAGTCCGGCGGGATGCGAAATATCGGCCAGCAGTGTTGCGCCTACGCTGTCGGCGATTTCGCGGAACTTGGCCCAGTCGATAGTGCGCGGATAAGCGCTGTATCCGGCGATAATCATTCGAGGTTTGTATTCCTGGGCGAGTTTTGCGATTTCGTCGTAGTTGAGAAGGCCGGTCTGTGGGTTGGTTTTGTATGTGGCGATGTTGTACGACATGCCCGTGCGGTTGACGGGGCTGCCGTGCGTTAGATGGCCGCCGTGCGCCAGGTCGAGGCCCATAACCGTGTCGCCGTTGCAGGTAAACGCCTGATAGACGGCGTTGTTGGCGGCGGCGCCGGAGAGGGGCTGGACGTTGACGAAAATTTTGTCGGGTGTAACGCCGTTGGCCGCAAAAACTTCGGCACAACGCTTGCAGGCCAGCGCCTCGATGAAGTCAGCGTTTTCCACTCCCTTATAATAGCGGCGATCGGCGTAGCGACGTAGATACGAGAGTTGGTGATTGTGCTCGTTGAGTTGCTCTTCGGTGTCGGCGTACATTTTTGGGGAAGGATAGCCTTCGGCGTAGAGGTTGGTGTAGACCGAGCCAAGCGCCTCGCGCACCGCCTGCGGAGCTGTGCTTTCGGAGGCGATCATGATTAATTTGCGAACCTGACGCTCTTCTTCGAGGTCAATCAGTCGCTGAACGGTCGGGTCTGTCTTGGCGATATCGCCTCGGAAGAGGAAATCGACATTTTGTTTTTTTGACATTGCAAGCGCCTCTCTAAACACGATTGAACGTGAAAAAATAAAAGGGGATATGATATGTTCCATACCATATCCCCTGTCTTGTCAAAATTCAGAGGTTCGTCCGGCGATAGTTAAAAGACCTGAGAGTTTCACCCCGACAGGGGGCTTGCACCTTCGGTGGCCCGAAATTAACCCGGGCGCTCTGCCATCGCCATCATCCGATTTGAGCGGGAAATCTATCACAGTCAGGCGGTCTAGTCAAGCGAAACGGCATGATTTTTTTACAGTTTATAATGAGTTCTGCCCGTGCTGGTTTGAGCGGGTTTTCAAGAGGTTAGCGGCCTGCATTTAGGCTTGTTTCGGAGCCTATCCCTTTTACTAATATATCAATGATCTGTTTTGCGTCTTCGGGTGTTGATAATTGTTGTTTTTTCAGATACCTTTTGACACAGATAAAAATTGGAGTAAACTAAGTGTACTCTAATTTGTATTCTTGTTTGTGAGGTTGTTCTAATTTTGTTGATATTAAAAAACCTAGCAAACCCACCGGGTTTGCCTCTAAGCGCAATCAAAAGCCGCACCGATTTTCGGGACGGCTTTTTTATTGCGAGCGCATATTTATCTCTGCCACCAGCATGAATTGTTTTAATGCAAAGGGGTGGCGGTGAGGGCTGTTCTTTGTTTTTTTAGGAGAATTCAAAAAAAGTTCAATCGAATTTGGCAAAATTGTATCCTTATTATTCTTAATTCCTACGGAGACGCTCTATGAACAAAAGAATATTGCAATTTTCCATCCTTGCTTTGTTGCTGGTTGTCGCCTGTGTGATACCACTAAAGGTCGCTGACGCAGCATCGGGTTCAATCTCGGCGAATTCTCAATTCGTCTACATCTCATCAGGTTTGGGGTCGACAACCCTCACGTATTCCACCAGCGGTTGCACGACCGCCCAGGTCTATGTCAACATCAACAACACCAACGACAGACTGATGACGCAGGGTGCTTCCGGCACCTGCAACATTGGTTGGATCCAGCCCGGATACGCCTACGCTTTCAAAGTTTACGCAAACACGACT
>CAYSUZ010000302.1:0-2799 GCA_964434335.1 uncultured Planctomycetota bacterium
GCTCGGCTGCCGAAGAGCAGCCATATAGCGCCGATGTAGTTGTGCCCGCCGAAGCACAGAAACAGGCGGCGATAAGACTGGCCGAAGGTGAGGCCGCCAAGATACTCAAGATCAAAGAAGCCGAGGCCGCAGGTATTCGCCTGACGATGGAGGCCGAGGCCGACGGTCTGGAGAAAAAGGCCGAGGCGTGGGAGAGGTTCGGCGAGGCGGCGAAACTCAATCTCGCGCTCGATGCCTTCAAGTCCGTGGCCGAGAAGGGCGCCGAGGCGCTGGGCCAGATCAAGTTCGACAACGTCGTGGCCATCGATAACGGCGGCGGCACGGACGGTGGCGGTGCGGTTCCGCGGTTGATGACCGCCGCGCCCACTGCGCTGGTCTCGTTTGTAGAGCAGATGAAGGCGATGTTCGGCATCGACCTTGCGACCTACATGGGTGAATTTATGAAGAAGGACAAACCCAAGCCCGAATCCGAATAGCACAATCACGAGGGCGCGGTCGTCATGGCCGCGCCTCTTTTTTTCGCCTGACCCGAATCAACCGCAGAGCCGCAGAGGACGCAGAGATGAACCTAAAGGAATTGACGGAGAGTGTGATTGCATGCGCGATGGAGGTTCATCGCAGTTTGGGACCGGGATTGCTGGAATTGGCTTATGAGCAGTGTCTTTGCCATGAGATGAAGATTCGCGGTCTCCCTTTTGAAAGACAGGTTGCGTTGCCTGTAAAATATAAGGGTGTTTCACTGGACTGCGGATATCGAATCGACATTTTGGTCGACAAGAGAGTGATTCTGGAAATCAAAACGGTAGATTCGATATCGAAGGTACATGTGGCGCAATTGTTGACGTATTTGAAGATGCTGGATTTGCGCGTAGGGCTGTTGTTGAACTTCAACGTTGATTTGCTCAAAAACGGCATTCAAAGAGTCGTCAATAATTACGAAGAGAAGATTTGATTTTCTCTGCGGTCTCTGCGGTCTCTGCGGCTCTGCGGTAGGAAAATCTTGTTTCGAGAAAGAGCATGGACGAGCGATTGATAACGATAGCGAGTTTTGGCAGCGTGACCGAGGCGGATTTTGCGCGGATGAAACTCGACATGGAGGGCATCGAGTGTGTCATGCAGGACGAAAACACTGTCGCGATCCAGAACCTCTACAACAATCTCGTCGGCGGGATTAAGTTGCAGGTGTACGCTTCGGACGTGCCGCGCGCGATGGAGATTTTGCAGATACAGCCGTCCGCCGCTATGGTGCAGAAGCCCGAAGTCTGCCCGGAGTGCGGCTCGGCGGATATTAAGACGGGCAAGTTTTCGTTGCGGATGATATTCCTTTCGATCCTGCTGCTGGGGTTCCCGCTGACGTTTTTGCGGCGACCGCGCCACTGCTGCGCCTGCGGCCATAAATGGAAATGATCTGGACGGGATTCGCTGACCGCAGAGACGCAGAGGACGCAGAGATAAAACGGGGTTTTTGTTCGCCGATGTTTGTGGTAAACTTGATGTGTGAATGGTGATTAGTCATCGAACCATTTTGACGGAGAACACAGAGATGAATTTCAAGGTTCGCATAAAAAATTTCTGAGACTAGATTGATGCTTAAGAATAAACTTACCCCTCATTTCATAGAATTAACACAGGACGCCTGTTTGAAGGCATTCTGGAGAAAACAGGCCCTCGCTAGATTTCTCAGACAACATAAGATTGCGGAATCCAAACTATCGACATGGGGTAGCGACGAAAGCAAAAGAGATTTCTTGGCCCGCTTGTTTGATGACCTTATTCGAAGGAAAGACAACAAAGGGCACACAAGCATTCTTCAAATGGCGTATTCTCTTGCGGAAATGCAGCATTTTCCAGACTTGGAAGACTGGGAAGATTCTTCCGAAAAAAGGCAATCTGCCAATAAGGCTATTGCGCGATTAAAAGAAAAGGTTGATGTTCACAAAGAACAAATTAGTGATAAAAAATTCAGAGAAGAACGACGACAACGGGTAAATAAAGAAAACGAAGTCTTGAGGACAACAAAAGAATCGCTTGAAAAACTTGACCAAAGATTAAAAGAACTAGTACCAGAGATGGGCACACAGAAAGCAGGATATGATTTTGAGAAGTGGTTCTATGATCTCGCCGTTTTTTTTGAAGTACAAGCACGTAAACCATACAAAGATACCAATGGGCGACAAATAGACGGATATTTGTCTGTTGGAGATACGGACTTTTTAATTGAAACAAAGTTTACCCAAGGGCTAACGGGTGTAACAAATATAGATTCATTTATGGCTAAGATTCATACCAAAGCGGATAATACTATGGGCATTTTAGTGTCAATGCCAGGCTTTGACCAAGGTGCAATTAAAGCAGCCTCTCGCGATAGGACTCCAATGCTTCTAATGGATTCCTCTCATGTTTATCTAATTTTATGCGGCCAAATGACACTCCCGGAAGTTGTGCAACGCATCAAGCGACATGCGGCACAAACTGGAGATTCCTTTTTGCCAGTAAGAAAATTTTCAGGCTAAGTTATGGAAATACAATCCTATTCTTGATTACCCGCTTGAGGAAGTCGAGTTTATTATCTATTTGACGGGTACGTTTATACGATTCTTAATTATGATGCACCAGAAGACGAAATCCTAAAACATTAGATGTTAAGAAGATTTCCTCTGCGTTCTCTGCGACTCTGCGGTTGGATAAGGGCGGATGAATAAAAAAAAAGGCGCGACCGTGATGATCGCGCCTTTTGTGTGCGTGCGTGTTGTGTGGGCTAGGGACACTTCCCTTCGCTACGCGAAGGAGGAGGCGTCC
>CAYSUZ010000303.1:0-2784 GCA_964434335.1 uncultured Planctomycetota bacterium
GAAGACGAGTCCGGCCAGGGCGTAGGGCGCGCCTGCCTGGAAATCGCTCCATCCCCAGTTGTCGAGTATCGATTTGCGGAACATGCTCCATGCGTAGAGAACGCCGAGCGCGAGGTTGATGCCGATGCCCGCCGAGGTTACTGTCCACGCGGTTCGCATGATTGATTTTTTGTCGGTCATGTAGTAGTCCAAAAGTATTAGGTGGCAGGATAGCATCGGCGAGTGGGTTTTGCAAGACTCTCAAAAAAGGAAGCGGCCCGCCGTGTGGCGAGCCGCTCTTTTTGGTCGTATTGTATTCGCCTGTTGATTATTCAGTGTTTTACAGCCATTATCTCAGGACAAAATAGTTTCCATATAGGTCAATATTGCGTCTAATTGTTTTCAACCACCGTAGCGTTTTTGTTACGCGGGGCTTTGGTGACGAAAGTCAGGACTACCGCCAGAGCAAGCGCGGCAATACCCATGATAAACGCAGTGGTGAAGTCTTTGCTGCCGTCAGGATGAAGAGTGATGGTCTTTGCGGCTGCTTTTGCGAGTATGCAGCCCCCAACACCCCATGCAGTGAAAAGTATTCCGTAATTGAGGCCAAAGTTTTTAATGCCGAAAAAGTCTTTACATGCGGCCGGAAAGACTGAAAGGCAGGCACCGTAGTTGCATCCGAAAATAACGAATAGCACGAAGTAAAGGGGAATGATGTGGCTTGTGCCCATAAGCAACATGGTTACAAGAGCCAGTCCCTGAATGGCGAAAACCAACAACATCGTTACTGTTCGACCGATCTTGTCTGAAATGTAACCAGCAAGAACGCGTCCACCACCGTTGCCTAGCGCCAGGATTACCAAACTCAGAAATGCGATTTGCTCTAGGCCTGCTTTTTCGAAAGGGCCTTTTGCGATTGGATATATCTGGCTGATCATCATTAGGCCGACTCCGGCACCACATACATACATGAGCCATAGGAGCCAGAAACTCGGGGTTTTAATCATTGCTGTCCAACCCAGTTCTTGCCCGTGAATATTGGCTTTCTTTGCTTTTATGGAAGCTGCGTTTTCCGTAGGTTTGTATCCTGCGGGCGGGGTCTTAAGTAATTGTGCAAAACCAACTATGACGATAAGGAAAAACACTCCTAGCACAAACAAGGCACTGGAAATGGGATCCAGATTGAATACTGTTACGTGAGGCAAAAGAACTTTTTCAATTAATGGCGCGATGTAGGCGGAGGCCAAGCCAAAACCCGATACAACGATACCGGCAATTAAGCCTATTTTGTTGGAAGTGAACCACTTAACCGCAGGAGGGGTTGCGCTTGCATAGGCCAAGCCAATTCCGATACCGGCGATTACGCCAAAGCCTATGTTCATTGCTGTATAATTTTGATTGGCAAAAGCGCAAATCAACATGCCGACTCCCACTAGGATACCTCCGATCGAGGCGGTGATCCTTGGGCCGAACTTGTCCTGCATCCTGCCGCCAGGAATAGTGGCAAGCGCGAAGAACAGCACAGCCCATGAGTATGGTTGGCCTGCGTCTGTCCTACTCCAGCCCCACATGACTTCTATCGCATCGGTAAAGCGACTCCATGTGTATAGTACTCCTAAGGCAAGGTTGATGGCCAAACCAGCCAATGCTACTCGCCAACCGATATTTTTGATCTTGTCGAGTGTTGCTTGCGACATTGAATGTCTCCTGATCTTTAATAAGTCGAAGGGAAGGGGACAAGGCCCCTTCCCTTTCATTCGTGTCATTTATCCAATTTAACTATATATGGTTTTGCTTATTGTTTACCTTTGACAAGGTTTTCGACAACCGTAGGATCGGCCAGCGTGGAGGTGTCTCCAAGCTCGTCTGATTTGTCGGCTGCGATCTTCTGCAGAATACGGCGCATGATCTTGCCCGAACGTGTCTTGGGCAGGCCGGGCGCGAACTGAATCTTGTCGGGTGCTGCGATCGGGCCGATTTCGGAGCGAACGTGCTTGACAAGTTCTTTCTTGAGTTCGTCGGTTCCTTCGATGCCGGTGTTCAGGGTTACGAAGGCATAAATGCCCTGGCCCTTAATCTCGTGCGGCATTCCGACTACGGCCGCTTCTGCGACCTTTGCGTGACTTACGAGCGCGCTTTCGACTTCGGCGGTTCCGATGCGGTGACCGGATACGTTGAGTACGTCGTCGATACGGCCAAGCAGCCAGTAGTCGCCGTCTTCGTCGATTCTGGCGCCGTCACCGGCCAGATAACTGCCGGGGAAGCGTGTGAGATAGGTGTCCATGAAGCGCTGGTGGTCGCCGTAGAGCGTTCTCATCATGCCGGGCCAGGCTTCTTCGATTACCAAATAGCCGCCTTCGTTGACATCGCACTTGGTGCCGTCTTCGCGAAGGATGGCGGGCTTTACGCCGAAGAACGGGCGCGCGGCCGAGCCGGGCTTAATTGTGGTTGCGCCGGGAAGCGGTGTAATAAGGATGCCGCCGGTTTCGGTCTGCCACCATGTATCAACGATCGGGCAACGGCTGCCGCCGATGACTTCATAATACCACATCCAGGCTTCGGGGTTGATCGGCTCGCCGACCGTGCCCAGTACGCGCAGGCTGCTGAGGTCGTGCTTCTTGGGCCAGGAGTCGCCATCTTTGGCGACGGCGCGGATGGCGGTCGGTGCGGTGTAGAACTGGTTGACCTTGTAGTCTTCGACGATTTCCCAGAAACGATCGGGTTCGGGATAGGTCGGCACGCCTTCGAACATAATGCTTGTGGCGCCAGCGTTGAGCGGGCCATAAACAATGTAGGAGTGTCCTG
>CAYSUZ010000304.1:0-2784 GCA_964434335.1 uncultured Planctomycetota bacterium
GAGCATCGTCAATCGGCTTAACGGTAAGCCCTGCGGGAAAATTAACTAGCTCTATACCGATTGAATCCGAGGGCACTAGCGAACCCGGAGCCATCGAGAGAAGAATCAAGGCAGGCAGCACAAAAATGATCACCCTTTTCATAAATACATCCTTTCCTTAGGAAATTCTATAAGCAATTAGATGCGGCTGACGAGGCCGCCCATTATATCTCCTTGGCGCTTTACGAGCGCTTGCGCATTCGTTTGCGCACATCCGTTTCGATCGTGCCGTAGGTCTGTTCGTAGCGGCGTACGGTCTGCGTAAGACCGGTAATCAGCCGTTTGGCATTGTAGTAGTTAAGAAACACGCGGGCTTTGAGTTTAGCAGTGTTTTTTCGTTCCGGGCGAAACAGGCCAAAATCCAGCGTAACCTCTTCGGGCGATCCGGTAACGGAAAAAAGGTTGGCGTAGGTCTCGTAGACATCGGATTCGTCTATTTCGACGCGTGCGGCCTGCGAGGCGGTGTTTTCGTTATTATCGTCTGTCATTTTGGCTCCAGTAGCAATCCGTTTTTCAAAAATTAATTATAAAACGCATAAAGGCAAATTCCAACAAAAAAGCATGGTGGAGCGCAACGTTTCCGTTATAATAAATACTGATCGACACAGCATGAGGTTTGTGTTGGCCCAAAAAACCGCGATGCTATTCGGAGGCGAGATGAGCTATCTTCAAAAATTGTTGCTCTTGCTGCTATTGGCAATTTGCGTAGCCGGATGCGAAAACAAGAAAAACAATACCGCTGATGTGCCAAATCCATATGCTCAAAATAAGCCCGAACCGCTTGATCCGAAAGTGATCGCGGCAAAAAAGGCCGAAATTCTCGCAGTTATGGCCTTACTCGAAGGCAAGCAGTGGGATAAGGGCTTCAAGGATCTGGAGCGAATACTCGACACCCCAAGCAAGGCTCAGGACGAAGCCCTCAAGCAAACCAAGTACAAAAAACACTCCAATCTCACAGCCGCATATGCGAACTATCGGCGCGAAGCGGGTTTTGTCAAGAACATCGATCCGGCAATCAAGCCTAAACCCTATTACGGCCTTTGGTACGACCCGCGCCCGAAATGGGATGCGCTGAAGGCCGAAATTATCGGGAAGATAGAAAACGGCGATCATAGCGAAGCGAGGGTATTATTCGATCAGGTCGAAATGGAATGGAGCAGCAACAAAGAAATCAAACAGGAAATCGATGCGCTTAGATCTGAAATCGCCAAACTTCCCAAGGCCACCGAATAAACATACCGAACAACACACATAAAATCGTCACTTTTACGTATTTGGGTTTAATCCAAAACGATATAAAACAATACTCCGTTAAGGCCCGGCGGATTTTGGGCGATAATAACGGTATGGAATTTTTCGTTTTTTTAGGGAGGCCCAAACATGGCATACGTCCGAACTATCGCTCTTTGCGCACTCGTCACAATGTTCCTGGTCGGTTGCGCATCATCATCGGAGCTGGATGTTAATTACGAGAACCCCGGCAACTACGACGCGATAAAATTTGTTCGCGCCGCAGTAACTCTCGCGCGCGAAGAAGGCAAAAACGCCGCGCTGGGCGAATTCATGGCGCTCTCAACCCCTTTCAAGCGTGGCCAGTTCTATATCTTTGCCGTGGACTTCAACGGCAAGGTGCTTGCGCACGGATACCAGCGCGAACTTGTCGGCCAAACGCTGATGAATCTGCGGGATTCCAATGGGGTGGCGATTGTAGAATCTCTGGCAAAGAAAGCCAAACAGGGTAGCGGATGGGTAACGTACCTCTGGCGTAATCCTGTTACCGGGGACGAGGAAACCAAGCAGGCATATGTCGAAAACGTGAACAACAAATGGTTCATCGGCACCGGATTCTACCCCAGTGAGACAAAAGTAGAATAGCGGCAATGCAATAACAAAACAAAAACAGACGCCCTGTTGGACGTCTGTTTTTTTTTGGAATGATGAACTGCTTACTTCGCAGACTTAAACACATACAACTGGTGACCAGCTATAATGAACAGCCTGCCGTCTATAACGAGGAATTCTATGCGCACGCTGTCTTGGGCAGGTGCCGAAAAACTAAAATATTCTTTGCCGGTCGGATCAAACACTATGACATGTATCTCATACTTTGTAGATGATTTACCCGCAGCAACGCTGTGCATTTTGCCCAGAATAACGTATTCGCCAGCGAAATACTTGAAATCGTAAAACTGATTTTTGTTACTCTGTTTTGTAACGCTCTCAGATACGACGCGCGTTTTGATATTGTAGGACCAAAAATATTTCGGTCCAAAACGAGAAACCTCGGCGAAAACCCGGTCGCCGACAATTCGAATATTCTCCAAAGGATTATTGAAGCTAAACTTGATGTTGGTCTCACCCGTCACCGCGACACCGTCAAAAATATGGGCGTCTCGATCTGGAGACTTATCGAAATGAGCCATCAAATATCGATCAGAATAAGTATATGTGATTTTGCGGCTCACAATTTTGACAGGCTCGCAGATATTGGTGCCGTTCCATAAGTCAATCGAGCGAAGTTTGTCATTCAGATCGGCATAAACCATAATCCTGTCCGCCGCCATATGAAATTTATTTATATATTCTTTATTGTTAATGCGCACTCTGCGCAATTTGAACTCATAACATTTTTTGCCGGATACCAGACCATATGCCGTGCAAATCGGCCCCTGGCGAACAAGCCAAACATCACCTGCCAGCGCATACTGATCAACCGCACCGTCAAGTTTGAGTTGGGCGACAACC
>CAYSUZ010000305.1:0-2763 GCA_964434335.1 uncultured Planctomycetota bacterium
GAGTAATAAATCGGCCAACATGAGGCTGAATACCTAAAACCTGGAAATAATTTGAAGACCCTAGGCCTGCCCTTTACCCATAAATCATCGCTTATCATTAATCGTAACTCGATAGCATGAAACCGTTACACATTAGTTGCAAGTAGGTATAACCTTTCCACATTAACTGATGGCCCGGCGGTGGGTCATTCTTGCGTCCCAGGTATCCACCAAGCTTTGCCACCAGCGTCACGGCTGCGCCGAGCGACGCGATGGGGCTTAATCCTTTTTTTTAGAGCTCGCATTCAGGACCTTTATTTCCAAATCCGAAAACATGACTTCAGCAGGCAACTCCGGAGTGTCTCTGCCTAAAAGAGTCATGAGCATAATGCGCCAGGCGATCACAAGCTTTATCGCCACCGCGCGTTTCAACCGCTCAGCGGTTTTGTTGGCAAGCTCTTCTGCATGGCAGCCTGATTTCAAGACTCTATGCCAGTCTTCAATACGCCAACGAAGGCAATACCACTTGATGCAATTTAATGCTTGGTCAACCGACCGAAGAGGAAGGGTCGTGAGTAAAAACCATTCAATCGCTTCGACGCCTGCGGGTGGATTGTCTTCTTTTACATGAACAATCCCGATTTTAATAGGATCCTTGTCTTTATGATAGAAAGGTGGATTAAGGTCTACATGTGTGGTGCGAACCAAAACTTGTGCCGTGTGGGCTGGCTTTTTGGCCCGCGCTTTCTGCTTGCTTTTTTTACTTCGACCACTTTGTCTGGGGACGTTTATTTCAATGTGTGCCTGAACCTCAGCCCGTCTTGCCTGCTCAAACAGATGGCAGTCCCCCATGATGACGCGGTCATGTTTGGCACGTACAAGTAACTCAACATTGGGGCTGTTACGACGTTGGTCGTCGAACATCTCAAAGAAATCGGCCTCCCGATCCGATACGTTAATAATCGTCGTATGCGGCATCAACTGTTTTATCGACTGACAGTCACGCACTCCTTCAATCCAACAGAAGGTCTTCTTTTCTTCAATGCCAATGGCCGATGCGGGCCGATCATCATCCTGGGACTTTGGTTGCGGCGCAGTGCATTTAGAGCGTAGCACACCCAGAGGTAAACCCTCGGAGGTTAGCGCGAGCATGGAATGTAGGTGCAAGCCTCGACTTTTCGCACCGGTTTGATTAGATCCAAGTACACCCAGACCTTCACACTGATCAAGATTGTTATAATTCAGATCGCTACCGTCCTGAGGGCATAGTACAATTTTCTCCGCCTTCATCCGTCGAATTGTCTGTTCACGATGCGGCAGGAGAATAGTCTCCATGGTCACCGCTGAATCATCGGGCTTATCAATAAAGCGGTAATACCCTTTTACTTCAGGCCAATGGCCTCCGGCAGCCCCACTGTAGGAACAACCGGGATTCGCACCTTGCTTGCGAGCAATGTCCACCAGGCGATTGCTCAAGCGTTGATCGCCCAAGGCCGCACCGCCAAATTCATTTTGAGCCCACTGTTCACCATGAATACCACACTGTAGTTCAAGAGCACCCAAACCGCTATTTTCAGGAAGCTTCATCTTGAGTCGAAACTCTTGATCAAGAGGATACACATAAATATCCTTTACTGTTTCGGCCTGTTTGTTTAATAAGTCCTGTCTGCCCCGGCCTTTGGTCACGCCAATCCACTGCCAGTTCGCCGCCTTATAACAGGTTCCCCGATAATGGCTCGTATCCACAAAGCTCTCGAGAAGTAGCGGGCGATGGCCATAACGCCGCTCAAAATCATCTGGAAATTGCTTGACGGCCATCCCCAAAACACGTGAGGCGAGGTTTTTACACACGACGCATGAACGAATTAAAAATCGGCTCATATTCACAACATGGTGCAGATTCTCTTGCCGCTGGTCCCAATTCCATCCGATCCATTTGTCCCGAGCCTCAAGATGCAGCGCAGAGGAACTGAAGCTAATACCTCCCAGCCAGCCCTGCTCTGATTGAACAAGATAACGAAGCTGACGTCCCACCAACGGGCCGGCGCCGCGCGGATGATCATCAATCATTAACTCGTTCCAGAGTCGTTTTTCTTCTTCTGTTTTTACATTAATGAGCCGCAATTCATGTATCTTTCCCGCATCAGCAGGCACCTTTTTCGGCTCAGGCACAGGCTGCTCAAGGCGCCGTGTATTCTTTGGCCCTGGTATACACTTCGCAGACGGCAAGGTGAAATGACCGGCTTGTTCAAGTTTCCGTAGCGCCTTTACACATCCGTCACGTTGTCTATTGCCACAGGGATCGATAAATTTAAAATGATCGCACAGCTTATTCGCAAGTGTTGTTCGATTGATGTTATCGTTAGTGTCGATCATATTACAAATATGCTCGATGGCCTCTGGTTGTGTCAGTGTCCGTTTTATTTGGTTTTGTGTTCTCATGCGGCCACTGTACGCGGCATGAAGAGCTATGTCCAGCCTTTTTTATGGGTAAAGGGCAGGGCTAGACACGGTAAAAGTACCCATTTAAACAAGACAAATCAATTCTACTCGCAAAAGCTTGCTATCACTACGCTCAATTATTACCTGAAGATAGATCGGCCAGTTATGTTGATCTTTACTGATTTGACTCAAAGCGAGGATCCTCGAGAGTGCTGTACTTATTATCTTTGGATTGACGATGAGATCCAAGAATTAGCAGGTGACCATTTAAACCTAGATCATCTCAGCAAAAAACAGCATACTTTTCATATTCCAGTAACTAATCTTCTTGATAAGAACTTG
>CAYSUZ010000306.1:0-2746 GCA_964434335.1 uncultured Planctomycetota bacterium
ATGAGGACGATTGGGTTCTCTGGGGCGTGGCGGGTTGTGGCAAGGGCCAACCGATGCAGATCGCGGAGATGAGCCACGGCGCAGCTACGACGCGCTTCCGCGACGTAACCGTCGGGATCGTGAAAAAATAATCTATGAGTGAATCAAACGAAACTAAAAACGCAGCAAAAAACGCATTCAGCGAAGGCGTCGTAATTCGCGTCGACGCGCAGTATCCTCTAATCGAATGCGGGCAGCGGCGGTTTCGCTGCATGGTTCGCAAAAGGCTCAAGTACAAACTCAAAGGCAACGTCAAACGCGTCTGCGTTGGCGACCGTGTGATGCTAACGGTGCCAGACAACGACGAAAATCTCGGCGCGATCGAAGAGGTCATGCCGCGCAAGACGCAACTGACGCGCACCGCCGCCGGACGCGAGGGCTACCATCAAACAGTGGCGGCTAACGTCGATCAACTCATCATCGTCGTCGCAACACACAATCCCGAACTCCACTCGCGCCTGATCGACCGGATCGCAATCGGTGGCGAGCAGGGCGAACTGGCGTGCGTGATAGTCGTAAACAAAATCGATCTTGCGGAGCGAGACGCAATCGCAAAGCGCCTTCATTATTATCCAGAAATCGGCTATCCGGTTCTGATGACCAGCGCGACAGAGGGCACGGGCCTCGAGGAACTCAAGGAGGTTCTGCGCGACAAGAGCAGTGTCTTCGCGGGGCCGTCGGGCGCGGGCAAATCGTCGCTGCTCAACGCCGTACAGCCGGGAATGCGCCTGACGACGGGCGAAGTCAGCCAACACACCGGCAAGGGCAAGCACACGACGACATTCGTGCAGTTACTGAAACTGGATTTTGGCGGCTACGTGGTAGACACGCCGGGCATCCGCGAATTCGGGCTGTGGAACGTGGAACGCTTAAACCTGGCGGAATTTTTCCCGGAGATGGTCAAATACATCGGCCAGTGCCACTATAAGGATTGCGCGCACATAAGCGAGCCGGGCTGCGAGATAAAGGCTGCGGTCGAACGCGGCGAGATAAGCCCGGAGCGCTACGCGAGTTTCGCCCTCATCTACGAAACGATCGACGAAAAACAGCACTGGGAGTGATCGGATGTTCACGGGAATCATCGAAAAAACTACGGCAGTCAAAGCAATCACGCCTAAGGGCAACGCCTCGGTTCTGCGAATCGATCTCGGCGAACTCGCGGCGGAGACAAAACTCGGCGACAGCGTCGCAATATCAGGCGTGTGCCTGACGGTAACGCAACTCGAAAACAACGTGGCGGATTTCGATGTGTCTGCCGAGACGATCAAACTCTCGACACTAAAAGACCTGCGGACTGGATCGCGGGTGAATCTGGAACGGGCGCTGCGGGCGGACGGACGGCTGGGGGGGCACTTCGTTCAGGGACACGTCGACGGCGTTGGCGTAATGCGCAAACTCGTCAAATCCGGCGAGGCGTGGGATTTGGAAGTCGAAGTCGACAGGGAAATGATCGGGCAGATGGTGCCGAAAGGTTCAATCGCGATTGACGGAATAAGTCTGACGATTACCCATATCACCGGGCTGCGCTTCGGCGTGGCGGTCATCCCGCACACATTCGAGAACACAACGCTACGCGACAAAAAAACCGGCGCGGCGGTCAACGTCGAACTCGACATCCTCGGCAAATACGTCCGCCGCTATCTGGGCGCGGACGAAAAGATCACCCCCGAATTCCTCCGCAAGCACGGCTTCTAAAGCGCTAACAAAAAAGAAACGCCCCCCCCCCTAAAGGAGGGCTTTTTTCACCCTTTCTCAGATTCAACCGGGATTATCTTCAATATCTTTCCGGTGCCTTCTTCGAGTTCAAGACTCACTTCATTGAACGGCTGACCTGAATCGTCGCCCCGCAGTGTAAGCCGTATCAAATGAGGCTTGCCCGATTCGTCTTCCAGTATGCAAAAATAATCAACTGCCCTATTTCCGGGAGGAGGCCCGACTTCCAGCATCTGGGATTCAACCCTGTATAATTCCCCCAATTCCAGTGAAGCCGCCTCCTCTCCTTCATATCCGAGTGGCACTTGACCATACTGAATGGAGGCACGCAATTTGGATTGACTCCTGCCTGAAAACAAAACGCTCCATATCAGGTCATATCTTCGTATAGGCTCACCATCGGGAGTATCATCAGATGGAGTATCTTCCGGCCATCCGTAAACATGCATTAAATACAAAGATAACATACGGTCATTTCCAACAAAACGAGGCTTAAAAGGACCTTGTTCTCCAACCTCGATTGTTAGCTCTGCATGTTTATAACAACCGGCAAAGACCGCAACCACAAGGCACAGAATTGACAACAGTGCTATGGATTTCAATCGAATCATTATTATCCTCCCATGTCCGTTTGCCCGCTGCCACTGATCGCCGTCAGACAAAGAGCAAGACGGCAGGCTTGAAATTTTTCCACCCTATTCGGCCGTTATTCGAGGATGCCGTATTTTTTCATTTTGTTGTAGAGCGTTGTGCGGTCAATCTCAAGCAATCGCGCGGCTTCGACCTTGTTGCCACCGGTCGATTGCAGCGCACCGGCGATCGCTTCGCGTTCGAGTTCCTTAAGCGAGCGCACACGAACACGCCCGAAATCCATCTCCTGCGGCGGCGGCGCATGTTGCAGCATAAGAATGTTAGGCGACAGCGAGTCTTTGCCGATAACCGCCCCGCTGCTCAGCGCAAACACCCGCGCAATCTCGTTTTCCAATTCCCGCAC
>CAYSUZ010000307.1:0-2727 GCA_964434335.1 uncultured Planctomycetota bacterium
ACTTTGGCGGTATCGATCGAAAGGCCGTAGCTGTCGGTCTGGATGTTGAGTATCTTCTCGCCGCGAAACCCGTGCGCCCACCACATAAACGAATAGTCCAGTGCGTTCGACGAGGACACCTTTGCCGCCGAAACCACAGGGGGCGCGCCGCAACAAAGCACAACGACAATCAGCATCGCCGCGAATATGCTTTCCTTTTTCATAACGATTCCTCATAGAGAAATACGACAAAATTCGTGACGCAATCGCGGGCGTTATTTCAGCGACTTGTTCTTGAGCAGGTTTAGCATCAAGCGCACCGGCGCACCAACCGGGCCTTTGGCGAAGCCGTGATAGAGTTTTGGCACGTCGCTCGATCCGGCGATGTCCATGTGAACCCACGGATATTTCTCGGCGAAGAAGCTCAAAAATCCCGCAGCCGTGCTCGCGCCCGCGCCGAAATTGTTGCTGATATTGGCGAGGTCGGCGATTTCGCTTTTCATCGCTTCGCGGTGCTCGTCCCACAGCGGCAGCTCCCAAACGCGGTCGCCGGTATCGGTCTGCGCGTCCTTGACGATCTTCATAAGTCGCGCGTCGGTACCGAAGATGCCGGTCGCCAGATGCGCCAGCGTCGCGGCACACGAGCCGGTCAGCGTGGCAAAATCAAAGACGGCGTCGGGCTTGTAGCGCTCGGCGTAGGTCAGCGCCTCGGCCAGCAGCAATCGCCCCTCGGCGTCGGTGTTAAGAACTTCGATAGTCTTGCCCGCCATACTCTTGACCACGTCGCCGGGGCGCGTGGCGTTGCCGCCGGGCATGTTTTCGGAAGCAGGAATCAGGCCGATGACGCGGTGTTTTATTTTGAGCGCGCCAACGCCTTCCATGATCGCCAGCGCCGCAGCGCCGCCCGCCATGTCGCCCTTCATCCCCGCGAGGCCTTTGCTCGGCTTGAGGCTGATGCCGCCCGCGTCGAAGGTCAGGCCCTTGCCGATAACGACTGCGGTTTGCTTTGCGCCCTTGGGCGCGTGTTCGAGAATGATAAATTTCGCGGGCATAGTCGAGCCCTTCGCCACCGATAGCAGCGCGCCCATGCCGAGTTTTTCCATCTCGGCCTTGCCCAGCACTTTGCACTTCATGCGATATGTCGTGGCGATTTTTTTGGCAACCGTCGCAAGATACGCTGGCGTTGCGAGGTTGGCGGGATCGGTTACGAGTTCGCGCGCCATGTTGACACAGCGGCCCGTTATCACGCCCTCTGCGCCGCCGGTTTTGACGGCCTTGGCCTCGGCGGTCGCAACGCGAATCGTGCCCAGTGCGACGGATTTTTTCTTGTCGGTCTTGTGCTTGTCGTAAGCGTAGGTGCCGACGACTACGCCTTCAGCCAGCGCCTTGCCGAAGAGTTCGGGCGTGATGCCCTTGAGTTTAAGGCCGACGAAAGTAATCTCGCGCAGGCCCAGTTTTTTGGCAACACCCGCTGCGGCTGACGCGGCACTGCGCAGTGCGTCGGCGTCGAACTTCTCGCGTTTGCCCAGACCTACGAGCAGCAGCCTTTTTGCGACGAGGCCCTTCGGCTCGACGATTGCGAACGTCGCTCCGGTCTCGGCAGTGAAGTCCTTGCCGGAGGAGATTTTTTTGATTGCGCCGCCCGAGGCCGCGTCGATTTTTTTCGCTTCGGCGGGGAGGTTTTTTTCGTCGCTGAACAGTGGCATGACGAGCAAATCGGTTTTGACTTTTTCTGCGGTGGTGTTTGTGGTTTCAAATTTCATTTCGCGCTCCGAGTAAGATTTAGGAAGGTCGCATTATATTCACGCCGCGCCCGCAGGTCAACTGACATCGCCCCGGTGCTTTGAACATGCTGTGAGATGTCATTGACAGACATGCAAAATGACGTTACAATAGCGTAGCATACTGTATTAATTCTATTTACGCGAGACGCTGGGGCCAGGCGCCTTAAAGATGGGGCGATTGATGTGAAGCAATTATTGAGCATTTTTAATCTCGGAGATAACTACGAGTGTCAGGCTAGAGTTCTGCCAGCTATGCTGATCGTTTTGCCTGTGGCAATTCTTGTCGCTCAGATTGCTTTAGTAAACAATGGTTTACTTGCGATGATCGGTTGGGGAGCTGGGCTCGAGATTGTGCTCGCAATTTTGGTTTCTAAAATTGGTCATGCTTATGGCGCTCGGCTTCAGGTTAAATTAGAAAGAGAATGGGGAGGACTTCCAACACATGCTTGGTTGAGACCCAACGATCCAACTCACTCAGAAAAACAAAAGCTTTTATGGCGAAAATCTGTTTCGAAAGCGTCAGGACTAGATATAGCAGAAGCAATAAATACGGGCGACTCTGCCGAATTTGACAAGATGATAGCCGATGCAATAATGGTTTGCAGGCATAAAATGAGGAACGAACCAAAGGCCGAATTGCTAAATAAGCACAATATTGCTTTTGGCTTTGCCCGCAATTTGGCAGGCATGAAATTGGTGGCACTTATTGTATGTTTCTCATGTTCTGCTGCATCGATTTACGGTTCTATTTGGCATAACTTTGCGATGACAGGAACTGCTATTCTGTTATTATTGTTTGTTATTGCAGTGGTGTATTACTGCCTTGCGGACAATTATGTTAAGCATTGTGCTATCCGCTATGCAGAGTATTTCTTTGCAGCATTGACGGATATGATGACGACAAAATGAGAAAGGACAAATTACATGGGTTTCGAGATCGATTATCTGCCTGTTGGGCAGAAAG
>CAYSUZ010000308.1:0-2725 GCA_964434335.1 uncultured Planctomycetota bacterium
CCTCTACTGTATTTTCGGTCGACAAAATTTCGCCATGATTTTTCATCGCGCTCACCAAGGCTCCGGCGCAGATTACATCATCGGTTGAATAGCGGGCGCTCGTCCCGGAACAAACCAGGATAACGTCGCGCTCGCCGCCCAACAACTTCTGCGCGGCGGCCTGGACATTGGCCATGCACACTACAAACAACGACGCGGCCTCTGCCGAGGCATATATGGCGCGAGTGCCGTTTGTTGTGGTGATGAGCAGTGTTTTTTCACAGCAGACCTCGGGCGTATAGGCCATCGGTGAGTTGCCGAGATCGAAGCCGTCTATTTTTAGCCCGCCCCTTTCGCCGCCAAGCAGAATTGTATCGGACGAGCGTGTCGCGGCATAGCAGCGCAGGGCCTCGACTGTCTCGAAGGGCATCACTGCATCGCACCCCGCGGCCAGAGCAAAACACATCGACGATGTGGCGCGCAGTACGTCAATTACAACAACAGAGTATTCGCTCAAACGCAACCGCTCCAGATCGGCATATGTGAATACGGTTTCAACCTTGACCGGCATGTTTTTCTCACAATAAATCGCCCCGCCTTTTTACGGGCGGGGCGTCTGTTTTCTTTTTAACGCGTACTACTTGGTTTCGAGGAAGTCTTTGAGTCGGCCTTTGTTGATGCGCTCGATACCATAGGCCCCCATAGTGCGAAGTTGCTTTTCTTCCACTTGATCGCCAACGATTACATAGCGTGTGTTGGCCGTGATTTTGTCAACAACCTTGCCACCCCACTGCGTGATCATATATACAATATCTTCGCGGCTGTAGGCGAAGTCGTGAGTCTTGAATTTGCCAAGAATTACAAATTCGGGCTTTTCGCCGGGAGTAAACATGGGCGAGGAAATCTTGTCGCCTGCGATTATAGGATCTGCGCCCTTGTTCATCTCGATAACCTGGAAAGTCGCAAATCGTTCGTTCACCTCAATAACGCGAATACGCCCCTTCACATCATCTCCGTGCATGACTTCGAAAATAATGCCTTGTTTTAGGCCATCTTTTGAGCCTATATTTACTGTGCCCAAAGTGGTGTCGGCATCGGATTGAGCCGTTATGACCTCGCCAACGGCTTTGCGTGTGTATTCCTTTGCCTTGCCTCTTTTTAGGTCTTCTATAATGCCATCAAGATACTTGGTGCGTTTGTTGGCGGATTCGAGCTGTGCAGTTTTCTCGTTAAGCTCGCTTTCAAGAATTTGCAACTCTTTTTTCAGTTTGGCATAGCCGTCTTCCAGTGGCATATATAATTTCTTCTTTGCTATAATCTCTTTTTTGGCCTTACTTATCTCGAATTCCAATTTTTTAATCTGCGCTTCAAAATCTTCTTTTATTCCAATAATGTCGTTCTCATACCGTGTTTTCATATTCTCGTTTGTCTGCACCTGCTCATCGTATTGATTTTTCCGCGTTGCAACATCCTTTTCCAACTTTTTCTTTTCGTCTTTAAGACTCTCGATCTCTTTTTTACCTTTATCTTTAGATGCGTTCACGTAATCGGGAAAGTTCTTAAAACTTCCTGTTCCGTTCTTGTTTTTATCGGCAAGAAAATTCTTCGTAAATTCCAGCGTGACGTCTTTGCTTAGACCTAAAACTTTCTCAAGGGCAAGGATATCTTTGGCCATCTGCTTTTGGCTTTTCTCCACCTTTTCGCGTGCTTCTACTTCTTTTTCGTTCTGCTTGATTAATTCCGGTCTATCGATCATAAATCCATAAACAAGCAAGCCAATAGCAACAACCATCAGAGTCGAAACAACGATCATGGGTATCATGAGTCTTTCGCGTCGATAGTGCATGAAAGCGCCCTCTATAGAATTGATTTAATAAAAAAGCGAACGGACTTTTCCCTATGGGTGCCCTATCGCTTAAGTATATATCTCTCCCTATGCTTTGCAAGCATTATATCAGCGCCTGGGCAAAAAGTCAATCGACCGCGAGAAAACGAGAATATGGAGAGTTCATCACAAATGGCAATTGAAGAAAGGATTGGTAGTTTTGGTGGTGGGATTGCGATAATTTAGTGCATAGGAAAGGGGAGAGGCGGCCCCAACAAAATTCGTCTCTCCCCCTGTTCCGAAAATACGGGTGATCTTGTTTTGGTGTTGTTACTAGCGCGCTTTCTAATCCCTTGTTAATATACTTATCGGAAGATGAATATGGGAACTTTAGCCCAAAATAAAAAAACCACGTAAATCAAACCAAAGTAGTCCAATTCCCCATTTGCCGCTATTTTAATGGCATTCGGGCATCTACGATATTATCTGACGCTAAGTTTCATCAAAAATTCTGCGTTTGTATTGCTTTTTTTGACTTTGTTTTTCAGCAACTCCATAGCCTCACTGGGGTTCATGCCGTTGAGGACTTTGCGCAGCAACCAGATGCGCTTGAGCTCTTCAGGATCGCAGATCAATTCTTCTTTGCGTGTGCCGGAACGCGTAATGTCAATCGCGGGATAGATGCGTCTGTCGGCAAGCTGGCGTTCAAGATGCAACTCCATATTGCCAGTACCTTTGAATTCCTCAAAAATCACGTCATCCATTTTCGAGCCTGTATCGACAAGCGCCGTCGCCAAGATAGTCAGGCTTCCGCCGTGCTCGATATTCCTCGCTGCTCCGAAGAAGCGTTTGGGTTTCTGGAGCGCGCTGGCATCGATACCACCGGAGAGAATTCTGCCCGAGTGCGGCTGTTCGTTGTTG
>CAYSUZ010000309.1:0-2724 GCA_964434335.1 uncultured Planctomycetota bacterium
CGCTGTTGCTCATCATGTTGCAGCGTCCCTCGGCGAGCGTCTTGGCAGTTTTTACGCGCCCGCGAAAGCGCTTGCTCAGCAGTACGAGCGCGACCAGGACTGGGCCATTACCGGCGAGATTGACGAGGAGCAATTCGACACCATCGGCGGTCGCTTGTGGGGAGTTGTGTTTGCGGTTACCGACCGGATCATCGCCGAAGGCATTGTTGCGCGCGAGGATCTCGACATGGCCGCGTGTACCGGCCTGCGCTGGCCGCTTGGACCTTGCGGCATGGCCGAGGAAATCGGCCCCGAAGAAGTCCGCGACCTTGCGAAAATTTTCTCTGACGTTGTTTGACGTCGCCGTGTAATCTGCGGATAGAAAAAATAATGACCAACATAAACGAAATAGTCGCCATTGGCGCGGCGCGAACTCCGCTGGGGAAATTCGGCGGCGTCTTGCGCGATGTGCCGGCCTGCGACCTCGGCGCTCACGCGATACGCAGCTCGCTTGAACGCGCGGGCCTCAAGCCCGACGCAATTGACCGTACTATCATGGGGCAATGTCGCCAGACGGGCAACGGCTCGAATCCGGCGCGGACAGCGGCGCTTACGGCAGGGCTGCCGATACAAGCTCCCGCCGAGACGATCAACATGGCCTGTTCGAGCGGAATGCGAGCCATACAGCTTGCCGCGCAATCGCTTGCGACCGGCGAGAGCGAGATTGTAGTTGCTGGCGGGATGGATTCGATGAGTACGATACCGTTTCTCATCAAGGGCGCGAGATGGGGCGGATGGCGATTGGGCGACGGAAAAATGATCGACGGCTGGACCGACGGTGCCGACCCGACCCTGGGCAAGTCGCTGGGCGAAGTCGCCGAAGACCTTGCCGCGCGGCACAAGCTAAGCCGCGAGGCGATGGATGCCTGCGCTTTGCGTAGCCACCAGCTCGCTGTAAAAGCTCAGAACGATGGGCTGTTCGACGCGGAGATCGCTCCGTTCACGCTGCCCGCGCGGGGGCGACGACCTGAGATAGTTGTGCGCGCCGACGAGAGTGTGCGTGCTGATGTCTCGCCGAAAAAACTTTCCGCACTGCCGCCTGTTTTCCGGGCGGACGGCCTGATAACGGCGGGTAACGCTTGTCCGATGTCGGACGGTGCGGTGGCGCTGGTGTTGACTACGCGCAAAAACGCCGAACGCCTCGGGGCGCAGATTTTGTTTTCGCTTGTTTCGTTTTCGGCCTGTGGCGTGGAGCCGCACCTTATGCTCGAAGGCCCGGCGAAGGCGATTCCGGCGGCGCTGACGCGTGCCGGGCTGAGCCTGCGCGACGTAGACCTTTTCGAAATCAATGAAGCCTTTGCCGCCAAGACCCTGATATGCCGCAAACTTATGGGCATTGACGAGGAGCGCCTTAACGTCCTCGGCGGCGCGATTGCGCTGGGGCATCCGGTTGGCGCGAGCGGCGCGCGGGTTGTCCTGACGCTTTGCTCGGCGCTTAAATCGCGAGGCGGCGGGCTGGGAGTCGCTGCGCTCGGCGGTGCTGGCGGCGTAACCACCGCTATCGTCATTCGAGTCTAGTTGTGGGCACTGCCTGCTTGCCACACCCGTGCGTATCATATATAATGAAAGCAAACCTGATCGCAGATAAATCTAACACGGAGAAATCATGGCCACCTCGAAACATCGCGTACAAAATATTGAAAAAGGCGCTCTGACCTGCAAAATAGCCGATTCCGTTATCGAGAAGATTGTCTACAACGAGACGCTGAGTATTGACGGCATCGTTAGTTTCGGCTCGACGGCTCACAAAGAGAATTTCAATCTCTTTGCGCGCGGTCGCAAGCCTCGCGGCATCAACGTCGAAATCGGCGAAGGCGAAGTCGCGGTAAAGCTTGGCATTTGCGTCAAATATGGCATCAACATTCCTAAACTCGCCGGCATGATCAAACAAAAAATCACCGTTGCCATACAAAGCATGACCGGCTACGATATTCGCGCCATCGAAGTCGACGTAACCGAGATACAGCTTAAGGGCGAGCCGAAGCCCCAGAAGCCTGAACCCAAGAAAAAATAATTATCAGAGCAAGTGAAATTCATGTTGATTCTTGAGGCGCAAAACGACACCAGCAGCGATTCCGGGATGATCCTCGTGATTATTGTCATCGCGGCGCTCGTTGCGGTGATGATATTGCCGAGGATGCTGCGCAAAAAGCGCAGGGCTTCGCTTGTGCCCGAGTATCGCCCGCGCACCGACGCTTCAACCATCAAGGCTGCCGAGGAGGTCTCGGTGCAGCTCTACGAAGTGGGCCGCGAGATGCAGGCCCAACTCGACACGAAAATGAAGATGCTCGCTGCGTTGTTGGAGGAAGCTGACGACCGGATAGCGCAATTGCGCCCTCTGGTCGGCGAACAGCCCGCTGAGCGTATTGGCGAAAAGCCCCGGCGTTCTACTCTTGACCGCAGGCCCCTCTCGCCCAGGCACGCCAGAGTCTACGCGCTGGCCGATGAAGGACTGGCCGCACTGGAGATTTCGCGGCGCAGCGGCATACAGGTTGGCGAAGTAAATCTCATACTTGAATTGCGTTCAAAAGGCGAAGGAACCACGAAATAATGATCATCCCCATTGGTGACGAGCCGAAACCGGCAACCACTCCCTATGTGAATTACGCGTTTATCGCGATAAACGCCTTCGTGTTTTTGCTACTTCAACCACATCCGGCAGGGCTTTTTGGGCCTGCGTATACT
>CAYSUZ010000310.1:0-2711 GCA_964434335.1 uncultured Planctomycetota bacterium
AGGAATGCACTACCGCAAAGATATCGGATTGCGTGGGAAGAAAAACAAGGTAGAAACAAAGACAGAGACAAAGACAGAGGGCGAAAATTAATTTGCAACCTCGCCGCCATCGTGATCGCAGTCAGGCTTGCGGTGAAATTTTCCGTCGCTCCCTCCGCGATGGTGGTCGCCGGGACGTTTGCTAGGATCTTTTTCCCCTCTCGGCGGCCCGTGCATTTTGTGGATCGGCTCGAAGACCATGCGGATTGTAGCAAGTTTTCGCGCCTCGTCGAAGGAATGATAGCGAGTGCGCATGCGTTCGGGCATCTTCGATACAATAATGTCAATCCCGTCCTTCTCGTAAACATCCTTAACAAACGCATCTAGTTGTTCGGCGGAATATGAGGCGATTTCGCACTGCTTGCCATAACCCAGATGGCGGCGCGCACGAAAACGAATAAACGTTGCCATCTCGAGCTGGGTCGGCTCGAAAATTTCGTTCGCTATCTCAAAAAACACTCTCATCCCCATATGCCTGCATGCAAACCGATACTCCTTTGATCCCTTTTCCAAACCATCAAGCGCATCGGGATATTTTTTCTTGCCCTGCGCAAACATCCACTTCCAGAAAATTTCAAACTTTTTGCGTGCTTTTGCCGCATTATATTTTGCGATCTGGTCCTGTGTAATCAGATTCTTCACCGCAAGCTGCTCTGTGAAGCGCTGCATGATCGCGGGCATCGAGACTTCGCGCCCCTCTTCGAGCAGTGTTCCCGCCACTCGCAAAAAGCCGCGCGGTGGGGGTGGGGGGCCTTGACGATGTGGCGAATCCGAACGGAAATATTTCCGGATTTGCTTGCGTTTTTTCTCGTCAAGGTGTACCCATCTGGGCGCATTGACGGCGACCACTTCCCGCTGCTCAGGCCCCAGTACGCGAAATTTTTCGTACTTCGATCTGATGGCATCGCGTTTTAGCTCGGAGAGACCTTTCCATCGTTTGTAAGTGTCGATGATTTCTTTTTTGCGACTAGCGTCCATCGCCTCCCAGCGATTTTTGTTTGCTTTTATGCCGTCCTGTGCTTCGTCACCCGAAAGCAACGAGATAGGAAACCCCACAAAAAAAAGCGCCAACACTATGTATCTAAACGCAAACATCATTTGTCATCCATTTCCGGGACACCTGCTAAGGCAGTGGCACCGAAGTTAGGATCGACTCCTCGATCTGCCAGTCCCTCAACCGTGTTAAATTCTTCTTTTTTGAGGTATCCGATATCCTCGGCTTTGAGGTTTTCGTTCGAGAAACTATCGAAATTCTCCAAAATATCCAGATTTTTGATAATCTCGTCTCGCTCCGCAGCCGCTAACTTATATTCGTTCTCCGCAATCGGTTGCTCGACCGGGGATACGGGACTCTGGAAATTAGTAATCAGAAAATACAGCCCGAATACCAGCAACAAACTCGCGGCAACAGCCATAGTCGCCCTCACCATCGGGCGATGCAGGGGGCGAGAACGCGGGGTAGATTTTTGCAGGCGCTCTCTAACAGAGGCCGTAAAGCCTTTGGGGGATGTGACTTCCGGTAGGCTGCCAACCATATCCCAAACTTTGTTGTGTGCCTGAATTTCCTTCCGGCAGGATTCACAATCCTCCAGATGCAGGCGCACCGCCTCGGCCTCGGCACTATCAAGCGCGCCAGCGAGGTATTCGGGTATCATTTTATGTATGGTTTCGCAGTTCATATGCTTCTCCATATAATTTAACACATATTATCGGTAAGGGTTTCGGAAATTTTTGGTTTTTTTTTGCCGCTACCGTAATGCCAGAAATATACTGGATTTCGGCGCAAAGAGATATAGAATAACATATAATTCTTATCAAATCACAGAAAGGTATCCAATATGAAATTACTCGTAACGGGCGGCTGCGGCTTCATCGGTTCAAATTTCATACAACTTGCTCTCGCCACGCGCCCCGACTGGCATATCGTAAATCTTGACGCGCTGACATATGCCGGCAATATGGAAAATCTCAAGGATATCGAAAACAACAAGCAATATGAATTTGTTAAGGGCGATATCGCCGACGCGGGCTTCGTGCGCGCGCTTTTTGAAAAACACAACGACCCCAAATCGTTTGACGTCGTAGTAAATTTCGCTGCGGAATCCCACGTAGATCGCAGCATCGAAAGTGCTGACGAATTCATCCGCTCCAACATCGTCGGCACCAGCGTCATGCTCAACAACGCCCACTACTTCAAAACACCACGCTATGTTCAGGTCTCCACCGACGAAGTATACGGCAGTCTCGGAGCAAGCGGCAAATTTACCGAAACCACGCCGTTAGCGCCCAACAGTCCTTATTCTGCAAGCAAGACCTCGGCGGATCTGCTCGTGCGGGCACACTGCAAAACACACGGCTTCCCCGGCATCGTCACGCGCTGTTCCAACAACTACGGGCCATACCAGTTCCCGGAGAAACTTATCCCGTTATTTATCTCCAACATCCTAGAAAACAAGGAAGTACCGGTCTACGGCGACGGGATGCAAGTGCGCGACTGGATATATGTTGACGACCACTGCCGCGGCATAATGGCGGCAATCGAGAAGGGCATACCCGGCGAGATTTATAACTTCGGCGGCGAGTGCGAGATGGCCAACCTTGAGCTGACAAAACTTCTCATCACAAAACTAGGCAAAGCCGAAGCACTCATCAAATACGTCAGAGACCGCCCC
>CAYSUZ010000311.1:0-2701 GCA_964434335.1 uncultured Planctomycetota bacterium
ATTCATCGGTGTGATGGTTTTGGCTGTCTTGTGCGGAGTTTTTGTTTATAAGGTGCGGAAATTTTTCTCGTTTGGACAAAATCCCGATAGCCAAAAACAAGAGCCGAGGTTGCCTGCGCCAAGCAAAAGAATTGTTGCCAATCAAGCGCAGATTCGCGGAGCACTTATTTCCAGAGGGTTGCGAGAGATTGCCCTGGCACAGAGTGGCGACGATTCCTCGACACATTTCACCGAGATCGCGGGGCTGGAGCGCTGGCTTTTTGCGCGGGGCCTCCACACGACTCTATCGCCCGAAGAACTCGAAATGATTACCGCTGCGCCCGGGACGTGGGAGGCTGAAACCGCCCGCCAGTCCCTTCGCAGCGCCGAGACCCTGGGCTGCCTTTGTTGGGCGTTGTCGCTGGTGAGCAAAATTCCACCCTACGACGAAACCTTCGACGCACCGACTTTGCTGTCGTATCTGCACATTGCCGAAGAAAATTTCAATATCGAGAGCGCGACAAAATTGCGTACTTTCGACATCTTGCTCCAGGAGCGCCAGCGGGCTGATCTATGGCGGTGGCGCGCAGAGTTGCAGCAAAAAATTGCCCAAGGCCAAAAAACCCCGCGTGGATTTTCCTATTCGCAAATTATTGCTCTGGTTGCGAAATCAGGTTCCGAGCACGATTTGCCCATCGGCGACGATTTCCCGGTTTTCGGCATGGCCTTTCGCAAAATGAACACCGAGCAATTAACCCGCGTCACGGCTATTTGCTATATGCGGGCCAGGGCGCTGGATTGGTTGTGTGGCTACTCCACGCAACCGCAGTAGCCGCAAATTCGATTTCATCAACAAGTGCGGTGCCTACGGTGCGGGCCGGAGTCCCGACGGATATCCAAAGAAAGCATTGAAAAACGGCGCGATATTGGTATCATTTGCGCTTGACCATCGCGACGAGACTTTGTGCACTTTTGAAAGGACGCGCAATGCCAAAATATATTGAAGGCAAACTTACCGGCAAGGGCCGCAAATTCGGTATTGTCATTAGCCGTTTCAACGAATTTATTACCAGAAAACTCCTCGACGGGGCAGTAGACTCACTGGTGCGCCACGACGTAGACGACGGTGATATTGATGTTTACTGGGTGCCGGGAGCGTTTGAAATCTCAGCTGCCGCTGCCAAAGTTGCGGCGTCTGGGAAATACGATGCAGTGCTTTGTCTGGGGGCCGTGATTCGCGGCGAGACACCTCACGCCGACCTGATTTCTTCCGAGGCTATCAAAGGCATAGCCAAAATCGGCATGGATACCGGCGTACCCACAATCTTCGGGGTCATCACCCCCGATACACTCGAACAAGCCATCGAGCGCGCCGGAACAAAATCCGGCAACCGTGGAGCAGATGCTGCAAGCAGTGCGCTTGAAATGGTAAACCTGTTTTCAAAAATGGGCTAAGCCAAGCGAAACTACCCGAACGGATGCGGACGGCAATGATCGTGCCGCATCCTTGTTTTTTACGGATTCTATAATGCGAAGCAGAACTAAGGCACGACAGGTAGCCCTGCAATTCCTCTATCAGTGGGATCTTATAGGCGAACAGGCTTGTGAGGCAGAATCGTTCATTCGCAAAAGCGAAGCACAAGGCGTGGCCGCGACATTTGCGCTCGAACTTATCGAAGGCTGCCGCGCGCTTATAACCGAACTCGACAAAACCATACGCGCCGCCTCTGACCACTGGACCATTGAGCGCATGCCGGTTATCGATCGTAACATCCTGCGCCTCGGCGCATACGAATTGCTGCATCGCCCCGACGTGCCCCCCAAGGTCGCCATCAACGAGGCTATTGAGCTGGCCAAAACATACGGCGGCAAAGATTCCGGAGCTTTCGTTAACGGCATCCTCGACAAAATTAACTACCCCAAATAATCTGATTTAATTGCGGAGCAAAATCGTTGTACGTATTTATGATGCAAACCGAAGAACTCGCTAACAACCCCCTGGTGCTGATAGTAGTAGGCGCGCTATTATTGCTTGTCCTGGCGGCGATACTCATGCCGGTTTTACGCAAAACAAAACTCTTCAAAAAACTCGCCAAACGCGCCGCTGCCAAACAAAAAGCCCAAAGCAAGGCACAGTCTGCCGATACATCATCTCTGGTGGCTGATCGCAAAGGGAAAAAATCGGCGAAACAAAAAAAGAAGAAAACCACGCGCTTTGCCGATGGCGAGCAGCTTGCTGATGTAGATAATATTGAGTGGGAAGACGATGACGCCAGGCAGACGCAGAAGGCCGTCACGACCCCATACGTCAAGCTTGGCAAAAAAAATGATCGCCGCTCGCTGATCGAACGCGGCCTGGGTCGCACGCGCAAAAAACTCCTCTCCAATATCCGCTCGCTTTTTACCGGCAGACAACTTAATGACGAAGTCATCGACGAGATACGCGACAGCATGCTGACCGCCGATATGGGGCCGGAATTCACCGAGGATGTCATCGAGCACATCCACGAAAAGTGGCGTGCGAAAGAGATAACCGACTACGAACACCTTGAGCACTACCTCAAGGAATACATCAAAAAAGACCTGCGCGAGTGGAATACAGCCCTTAATTGGTCGGATTCGAATCCGACCGTGATCCTGGTAGTCGGCGTAAACGGCGCTGGCAAAACCACGTCCATTGCAAAACTCGCCCGCATCATGCAGGAGCAAGGCAAGAGTGTTA
>CAYSUZ010000312.1:0-2685 GCA_964434335.1 uncultured Planctomycetota bacterium
GGAGGCCTTCATCTACGAGGCCACTATCGACCAGCTCGAAGTCTCCGAAGTCGTCAAGCAGGATATGCAACGCCAGCGACCAACAGACCGGCTGATATGCGGCGACGTCGGCTACGGCAAAACCGAGATCGCTATGCGTGCCGCTTTCAAAGCAGTGCTGGCGGGCAGGCAAGTCGCCGTGCTGGTGCCAACAACAGTCTTGGCGCAGCAGCATTTTAATACCTTCACGGAACGCATGGCGGATTTCCCCGTGGAAATTGGCGTCATCAGCCGCTTTAGGACTCCGGCGGAACAGCGCGAAATTCTCGCCAGAACAGCGGACGGCAAAGTCGACATCCTCATCGGCACACACAGGCTTGTCTCCGATGATGTTTCATTCAAAGACCTGGGGCTGCTTGTAATAGATGAAGAGCAGCGCTTTGGCGTCACGCATAAGGAAAAACTCAAGGGCATGCGCACAGTTGTGGATATTCTCACGCTGACCGCCACGCCCATACCACGAACGCTGCACATGTCGTTGATGGGATTGCGCGAGATTTCGTCGCTGACGACAGCTCCGCGCGACCGATTGGCTATCCAGACGACAATTAACCGCTTCGATCCGAGAATAATCCGCGAGTCAATTCTGCGCGAACTTAGCCGAGACGGGCAAGTTTTCTTTGTACACAATCGCGTCTTCGATATAAAAAATGTCGCCGACCGACTTCAGGCAATCGTCCCCGAGGCCCGCATCGGCATAGCGCACGGCCAGATGTCGGAGCACCTGCTTGAACAGCGAATGCTGGATTTCGTCAATCGCGAATTCGATATACTCGTCTGCACGACTATCATCGAATCGGGTCTGGATATCCCCAACGTAAACACGATTTTCATAGACGATGCGCACATGTATGGTCTCGCCGATCTCCACCAACTGCGCGGCAGGGTGGGGCGCTACAAGCACCGCGCCTTTGCGCACCTGCTTATTCCGCCCGACACGACCTTGAGCGTTTTGGCGGAGAAGCGCCTGCGCGCTATTGAGGAATTTAACGAACTGGGCGCGGGTTTCAAAATAGCAATGCGCGATCTCGAAATTCGCGGCGCGGGCAACGTCCTTGGGCCGGAACAATCGGGACACATCACCGCAGTCGGCTACGATATGTATTGCCGCCTGCTTAAAGGTAGCGTCAGTCAACTCAAGAGGATAGAATATGACGAGCCGATGCCGGTGTCGATTAATCTGGGGCAGGATGCTGATATCCCGGAATCTTACATCGCCAGCCGCGAAGGACGTCTGAGGATTTATCGCCGAATAAGCGCGGCACGCAATCACGATACTCTCCAGGACCTGCGCGAGGAATTGCGCGACCGTTACGGCGCATTGCCCACTGAGGTCGAGACACTGCTCGAAATTGGCGGACTGCGGTTCGCACTGGGAAAACTGGGGATAACCGATCTTTCGCTGGAGAACGGCTCGTTGGTGTTCCGTATTCAATCGTACAAAAAAATTAGCGCAAAATTTAAGCAAATTTCACACAATATACGTATAGTAGATACAAATACAATTATTGTCGTGCTCTCGCCGGAGGAGACAGCGCCGCACAGACTTCTGGCGTTGCTTAGAAAGTGGTTGAAAACATAGATTCCGCCTTTATAATTCCGACAGAGCATGATCGTAAATAGTTTCCCACTGCGGAGATTCACCATGAAGAAGTTTATATTTCTCGCCACACTGCTGACCATCTGCACGGTCGTCTTTGCGCAAGACTCCAACACTCAACGAGTCTACGTCGATGGTATCGAGGTTGTGGTCAACGAAAACAAAATCACCTATTCGGAAATCAACCTGGAGCTGCAACGACTCCGGCTAACTTCCTCACCATCAACAGACACCTCCGAAATCAAGATGCTCGAAAGAGTGATTCACAACCTCATCGCCGAAAACCTCCTCGTAGAGCTTGCCGACAAGGAAGGGATCGTTCTGGAAGAAAAAAAACTCCGCGACTACGTAAGAAAACAAATCAAAGAATACGGCGGAGAGGCAGAACTTATACGCCGCTACTTCCCACTTAAAGCCATATCCGACAGCGAACTGACCATTGACGATGTCACGAAATACCTTGGGCGAATGGAAAAAGTCCGTGCAATTCTCCAATACAAAACAACCGTTACTCCCGCTTTTGCGACACCGAAAAAAATCAAGGAATTCTACGATGCCCACAAAGGCGAGTGGATGCTTCCGGCAACTGTAAAATTCCGCTGCATCAAAATAGATTATCTCCCCGAGGGCAATGCCTATGTACCGCCGAATCACAAGGAATTCGTCGGGCCGATGGCGACCAAGAATTACACAAAAGGATTGCTTGAACGCATTACCGGTGGCGAAGATTTCGCCGCAATCGCAAAAACCGAATCCAACGAACAGGGTTATAAAGACGGGGGGCTCTACAAAAACGCCAACGAAGAGGAGTGGTCCACCGAGGAAAATCTGATTGAGCCGCTGGCCAAGTTTCTTTTTGATGAAGGCCGCAAACCCGGCGATGTCAGTTCAGTTATTGAAGGGCCGAAAAGGGCCAAGGGCGAGGTCAGTTACTTTATCCTCAAACTCGAAGAATCCCGCCCCAAGCGCACGCTTTCCTACAAGGAGGCGCAGATATTCATCAAAACCAACATGCTCAGGAAAGAAGAGAACCGCCGCAAGCGCGA
>CAYSUZ010000313.1:0-2684 GCA_964434335.1 uncultured Planctomycetota bacterium
CCACTTTGAGAGAAAGGTTGTTGCCAACAGGCTGCACCGTAATCGTAGCGATACCCATTTTATCGGCGCGGAGAGTTTTGCCGGAAACCGTGAAGTTGGCCCTGCCTGCGGGCGAGCCGTCGGGATAGGCCGCCATAAGGTAGACGATGTTTTTGACGCCGCTTACGAGATTGCCGCTTTCGGGTATCGCATAAATTTCGATAGGATTATTAGAGACGGTTACTGTGTGCGATTTTTCGACGAGTTGCTCGGCGGTGTCGCGCACTTTTACGCGCACGAATACCGGCGCGTTGCCGTGGGTTAGCGGGTGGCCGACGAAGTAATTTTGAAGTTTGTATTCAAACGCGAAGTTGCCTGTGGCGTCGGTTACGCCTTCGACGACGCCCATGACTTTTTCTTCGATCTCCAGCGTAACGAATTCCAGACTAACGTTGCCGTCGGCGACGGGCTTGTCTTGAAAGAAATAGTTAGCTTGGACATTGCCCTTGACGGTGTCGCCGGGCATGTAAAACGAGCGCTCGCTTTTGACATTGATTTTGAACTTCGGCTTGACGTATCGCGTAACGTTAATCTTCTTTTCCTGACGCTCGTCTTTGCCTAGCGAGACGCGCACGGTGTAGGTTCCCATGTTGATTTCGTTTGCGAGTTTGAAATCAGCCGCAGCCACACCGAACTTGCCGATATTGATTTCCTTTTTGAAGACTTTGTTGCCCTTGGGGTCTTCGACTTCGATCAATGCCTGTCGTCCGGCTGCGGGGTGGCGGCTGGGGTGTTGCAGCGAGAGCGAACGGATGTGGATTACCTGCCCGGGCTGATAGAGCGGTTTGTCGGTGGTCATGAAAATTCTGAACGCGCGCTTAACTGCCAATTCCTTTATTATCCTTTGGCTTCCCAGCGGGCTTGTAACCAGAATTTCGAGTTTGAGTTCGTCGTTGGTGGGTTTTCCAATTCGGAATGGCGCGTTGATGGTGCCGTTGGTGTCGGTGGTTGTTTCGTACGAGCAAAGCAGGGCGTCGCCATCATAGAGGTTGGCTACAACTGTCGCGCCGGGCATGGGCGCATTGTCGCGTTGGTTGAGGGCCATGACGCGTACTGTTGAGAGCGAGTTTTCGTAGACGTCGGTATTGCCCAGAATGCGTACGTTCAGTATGCCGATGATGTCGGCCAGCGCGGCCTCGCGCACCAGCGTGAATTGCGAGGTGCGGTATTCAATGCTGACGCGATAGGCGTATGTGTTGGTGACGGGCTTGCCGGCGTCGTAGGAGAAGGTTTTTTCGATAGGCGTTTTTCCAAAGAGCATGGATTTTTCGATGGAGGCGACCGTGCGGTTGTTTATATCGAAGATGCGAAGTTTCAAAGTGGCCTGTTTTTCGCCTGCCAAGCTTGTGGCCCTGGCTTTGAGTTCGATGACACTGTCTTTGATAGCCCCGGCCATTAGCAGTGGCGAGCTGTCGAGTTTTTGTACCATGCCACCGTTTTGCAGTGCGTGGGTGAGTAGGTTCGCGCAGAAAGTATTATAGTCGTCGGGATGCAGGGATTGAGTTTTTCGTCTTGTTCCGGGCTTTGTGACGCCTTCCTGGGTGTAATGGGGATTGTTTAGCATGATCACGCGTGTTACGCCGTTGATCTTGCCGGCCCAGATTCCGGTTGTGCGCATGCCCTTGGGGACGCGCATGCCGTTGACGAGCGGATCGTCGGATGCGATTTCGGATATTGAGGAAATGCCCAACCTTATGGCTGTGTACTTATGGTCGTGGGCCTGATTCACGAACAGAACGCCCTTGCTGGTTGCGAGATATTTTTTTATCGCTGCGCTTATGTCTTGGTTGTTGACCTGGATGCTGGAGGTGGTGAGCAATGGGGTGCGAGCAATTAGGCTGGTCTCGTTGGGTGCGAGTCGTTGAGACGAGACGATAATTTCGTGCTTTGTGGCAAAGGTGTTTATCGCCGCAGTGGAAATGAGCTGTTGGTGGCGGCTATGCGGCGAAGTCAGCATGCCGATAGCAAAAGCGCCGTCCGTGGGGATGTTGGAGCCGATATGCACGACCGCTGCGGCTGGTTGTTGTCCATAGACCGGTCTGAAGGTTATATTTGGATCGGTTATTATGGGTGGTTTGGGCTGGGTGTTGTTTTCGCAGCCAGATAGCAGCGAAATTACAAACGCCACAAGCAACATGAGGAATACGGTTGAATAGCGATTCATTTTTCAGCCTCCAGACAGGAATGTGGGAACATCTTCCGCGCGGGAAGGTTTCCTTTTAGAAAAAGCCTTAACGATTCTATGCTATGAGACGCGGCAGGCAACGAAAAGTTCCCGGAAAAATAAAAAAATTATTTGCGGTCAAAATCGCGTAATGCGTTGCGCCTTCCAGATGTGCCGCCAAAGTCGCCATGCGATGTATGCGTCGCGGTCAATTGTTGGCCGCTCAGGGATTCCATATTTGCACTAACTGCTTATGCGTTTTGGCGTTGCGCGCATGAGGCCGCAGTCCGGGGCGTGGCATAAAATTTGCCTTATAGTACTTGCTGGTCAAGTTTTTTTGTAAGGTGTGAAGGTTTGGTGTGATAGGATAATGGTAATTGGGGTTTTAGATTTCCGGCTGGGGTTTTTGTTGTTTGTCGGGAAGGTATTATATTATAATGAAGAGGAATTTAGTATGGTCTTTGATGGTTAACTGAGTTTA
>CAYSUZ010000314.1:0-2682 GCA_964434335.1 uncultured Planctomycetota bacterium
CGTCGAGATGATTCTCGATGATGCACGAGGCGATATGCGCGTGATGGTGTTGCACTGCGATCTTCGTCACTATCGGCGATTCCAGCGCATAGCGCGTTGCCAGATAGTCGGGATGCAGGTCGTGCGCAATGGCGCGCGGCTCGACTTGTAGTAATTTTGTGAGGTCTGCGATGCTCTCGGTAAAAAACTTGTAGGCGATGTAATCACTCAGATCGCCGATATGTTGCGAGGCAAATGCCTGCCGTCCGCGTGTTATGCAGAAAGTGTTTTTCAGTTCCGCGCCACACGCCAGCACCGCTGGCCCATCGAGGGTCATCTCTACGTGATCCGGGACCAATCCTCTTGAACGCCTGATGTAGAGCGGCTTCCCGGCGACCACCTTCATGACCGAATCGTCGCAGCGCCGGATGATGGGCCGGTTGTGGGTAAGCGCGTAATCGGCTATTCGTCCGAGGATGCGGTGCAATTCGCTCTCGTTTTTGGCGATTGGCTCGTCGGCGAGATTGCCGCTGGTCATTACAAGCGGCCCGGTTTCGGCCAGCAGCAAGTGATGCAGCGGGGTGTAAGGCAAGAAGGCTCCAACGTCTTTTGTGTCCGGCGAGATAAGCGGCGATAACTCAGCATCCTCGCGCATTTTCACGATGACAATTGGTCGAGCAACGTCGGTAAGAAATTCGCGTTCGGTCTCGTCAAGCAGGCAATGCCGTTGCGCTTCGGCGAGCGAGGCGAACATTACGGCCAGCGATTTGTGCGGGCGATTTTTGCGCTCGCGCAGCAGCCGTACAGCCGTGTCGTTTGTTGCACTGCAACACAGATGATAGCCGCCCAACCCCTTCACGGCTACTATTGAGCCGCCAGTGAGCAGGCGTGCTGTCTCGGTTATTGCCTCGCCGGGGAGTGTGTTTTCATGTGCGTCGATGAGCTGTAGAGCCGGTCCGCAAACCGCGCAGGCGTTGGGTTGCGCGTCGTAGCGTCGGTCGGTCTGTGTGTTGTATTCGCGCGAGCACTCCGGGCACATCTCGAAGATTTTCATCGAAGTAAGCGGTCGGTCGTAGGGCAGATTTTCGATAATCGTGAAGCGCGGGCCGCAGTTAGTACAGTTCGTGAAGGGGTAACGATAGCGCCGGTTTTCGGGATCGTTTATCTCGCGCAGGCAGTCATCGCAGGTTGCCAGATCAGGCGGCATCCCCGCGATCAGATCGCCGGAGCGCGACGAAGCAACGATTTCAAAACTTGCCTGACCGTATGCGGCGACTTCTTCTACGGAAATTTTTTCGATGCGTGCCTGTGGTGGCGGTGTGGATTGGAGGCGGTCGAGGAACGACTCTATTTTGTTTGGCGCACCTTCGACCTCGATCACCACGCCCAGCGGCGTGTTGCAGACCTGTCCGGCAAGGCCGAAATCAGCGGCGTAGCGCGCCACTGTCGGGCGGAACCCGACGCCCTGTACGCGGCCGGTAACCGTTGCCTGGATGCGTTTCATTTTCAGCTTCGTTTTGCGAAATTGCGCTCGACCAGTCCTGCAATCCAGCGATCCATGCCTTCGCCGGTTACGGATGCGACGCGCATCACCGGTAGATTGGCGTTGACCTCTCGGACGTACGCTTCGCAGGCATCGATATCGAAATCTAGGTGCGGCAAGAGGTCGGTCTTGGTAAGAATTGCGGCGATTGCTTCGCTGAAGAGGAGCGGATATTTTATTGGCTTGTCTTCGCCTTCGGTAACGCTGAGCACGGCGATCTTGCCGTGTTCGCCGATGTCGAATTCAGCAGGGCAGACGAGGTTGCCGACGTTTTCGACGATGACCACATCGAGGTCGTCGAGATCGAGATCACGCAGGGCGTGATGAACCATCTTTGCTTCGAGGTGGCAGGCGCCGCCGGAGATGAGCTGGCAGACGGTTACGTCGAGCGCGCCCAATCGTTCGGCATCGCGTGTAGTTTCTACGTCGCCTTCCAGCACGGCGAAGCGCAGTTTGCCTTCGAGTCGCTTGACCGAATTTTCCAGCAGCGTGGTCTTGCCGCAGCCCGGCGAGCCGATGATGTTGAGCATGTAGATATTTTTTTCGCGCAGCAAATCGCGGGTCTTTGCCGCCCATTTTTCGTTTTCACCCATCAGGTCTTTGTAGACCTTGATATCAATCTTGGCCATCGGGTTCGATCTCCAGGTTGTCGAGATAAAGTTCCATGCCGCCGGTAAGTTCTATGCCAGCCTTGCCGCACTGTCCGCAACGGATGAAGGCATCCTGCATCTCGCCGCTCCAGCCGCATTCGTCGCATTTGGCTGTCGAAGGGACGCGTACAATTTCGAGTGTGGAGCCTTTTGCGGCGGTATCTTTGGTCATCAGTTCGTATGCTGTTTGCATTATGTCGGGCACAATCTGGCGCATTGCGCCGATCATCACGCGCGCGCTTAGTAGTTTGAACGAGCGCGGTTCTTCGATCTTGTCGAGTTCGGCGACGATCGCATTAACGAGCGATTGACATATCGAGAACTCATGCATTTTCGCCCCTGATTTCTTTGACGATTGCGGCGAGATAGCGATCCATGTTGGATGCCAGCGCCAGCGAAAGTGTTTCGCCCTGCTCCAGGCTTTCGGGCTGGATGCCGAAGATGACGATTTCTTCGGGGACTTCGCCGACTTTACGCGAGATTTCGATAAATTTCAACAAATCTCCGTCA
>CAYSUZ010000315.1:0-2682 GCA_964434335.1 uncultured Planctomycetota bacterium
TCCCGAAAATGATCCCCAACGCTATCAGCACCATACCGATGGTCATTACGCCGCGCGTGGGTGTGGGGCATTTCCAGTGTTCGACTATATCCCGTCGCGAAAACAGAGATTCATCGTGCTGCGGATGAATCTCGAAATCCATGTGGCCGATTTCGCGTTTGAAGGTGTGCTTCGAAAAAATTTTGTCGGTTAGTATGCCTGCGACGATGCCCAAGACGAGCAGGCCTGCAAACATCAGCAGCGCAGTGCCGGGGATTTGGGCGAGCATGAAGTAGGCTTCGTCGCCGCTTGTGGCGATCATTGTGGCTACGACCGCGCCGAGGGTAACGACTCTGTGCGAATACATGGCGACGACGGTAAAGGCCCCCAGACAGCCCGGAGTTGCGCCCAGAAATGCGCAAACCAGGTACTGTGCCCAGCGCCTTTTGTGGAGGTTTTGTTGCCAGTGTCCGCGCGTCAGGACGCTTAGATATTCAATCAGCAGCATCATCACGAAGACGAAACTGCTGATCATTAGTGTGTTTTGTATTATGCTGACCATAGCCGCAATTCCTTATGAATCCTGTGCTACATGGGGCCGACCTGTTGTCTGCTACATTTCGTCTGGCCTGATGGCGCTGTCGTCGGCGATTTCGTCGACAGTCTTGCCGATGACGGGCTTGCGTTCGGCGATGTCCTTGCCTTCCAGCAGCCAGTCCACATCGATAGCGTCCAGTGTCTCATAGCGCAGCAGTCCTTCGGCGATGCGCCGGGTTTTGTCTTGATTTTCGCCAATAACCCTACGCGCACGTTCCATGCATTCGCCGATGATGGAGTTGATTGCCTTGTCTACGCGTTGGGCGGTATCTTCGCTGATTTTGTTGTAGACGTCGTTTTGCGAGATGAAGGGATTTTCGTTGCCCTTGCTAAAGTCGATCGGCCCCAGATCGTCGCTCATGCCCCAGCGCGTAACCATGTAGCGAGCTAGGCGTGTGGATTCTTCGATGTCGGATTGCGCACCCGACGTGATATCTTTGCAGAATATCTCCTCGGCGGCGCGTCCGCCCAGAGCCATTGTGATGCGGGCCATGAGTTTGAGGCGCGACATGTGGTAGATATCTTTTTTGGGTATCGAGAGCGTAGCGCCCAGCGATGAACCGCGCGGGATGATTCCGACTTTGTGCAGCGGGTCGAGACTCTTGAGGAGTTTTGCCAGAACCGCGTGTCCGGCTTCGTGGAAGGCCGTTATGCTGCGGTCGGCTTCGTCCATGACGCGGCTGCGTCTTTCGCGGCCAAACATAATCTTGTCGCGGGCGTCTTCGAGGTCTTTGGCGTCGACGGCGTCTTTGTCGCGCATAACCGCCATGATCGCAGCTTCGTTTATGAGCGCTTCGAGTTCTGCGCCCGAGAGCATCGGTGTCATGCGGGCGACTACGCCTAAGTCCAGACCTTCTGCGGTCGTGATCTTGCGGGCGTGAACTTTGAGTATAGCCTCGCGGCCTTTGAGGTCGGGCAGATCCAGCACGACTTCGCGGTCGAAGCGTCCGGGCCGCAGGATAGCGGGATCGAGCACGTCGGGCCGGTTGGTCGCGGCGATGAGGATAACTTTGTCGTCGGTACTAAAACCGTCCATTTCGACGAGTATGGCGTTTAGGGTCTGGTTGCTTTCGCGTTCGGAGCCGCTGGGGTCGAAACCGCGCTTGCGGCCGACTGCGTCGACTTCGTCGAGGAAGATGATGCATGGCGAATTTTCTTTGGCTTCGCGGAACAGGTCGCGTACGCGCGATGCGCCGACGCCGACGAACATCTCTACAAAATCGGAGCCGGAGATGCTGAAGAATGGCACGTTGGCTTCGCCAGCGATGGCTTTGGCCAGCAGCGTCTTGCCCGTTCCAGGAGGGCCGACCAGCAGCACGCCGCGCGGGATACGCCCGCCTATTTTCCGGAAGCGTTCGGGACTGCGGAGAAATTCGATAATCTCGCGGACTTCTTCTTTGGCCTCTTCGACTCCGGCAACGTCTTCGAAGGTTACCCGAGTGTGCGATCTATCCATACGTTTGGCGCGGGAACGACCGAAATTCATCATTCCGCCTGCGCCACCCATCATGCGTCCGGGCCTGATGAAGAGGAAATATATTATGAAGCCAAATATCAAAATCGGCACCAGAAACGAAAACAGCATCGTGACCCACTGGGATGTCTGGGTATTTGTATAGATCAGCGTCTTGTTGGCCATCTGTTGGTCGATGAGTTTTTTGCGATTTGGTTCTCTAAAGAACTCTTCGGATGCGACGATCGAGCCTTTTGTAAGGACGTTGTCTTTGCGATAGACGAGGTCGGCGTTTTGGTTGTCGATCGAGTGGGTTATCTCTTCGATTAGGTTTTTTTCAAGCAGTTCGTCAAATTCGTTGACGGTCATTTCCGGCGCGTCGTCGGTCAACAACTGTATAGCCAGGAACGCGAACAACACGATGGCGACGAGCGGAAATATCCCGCGTGGGAAACGCGGTGCGGGCTTTTTCTGCTCTCCGTCCGGGCCTTCGCCCTGCGGGGGCTGGTTGTCGGGTTGCTTTTGTTTTGGATCCGGCTTGGTGGATTTGTTTTCGTGTTTTTCTGGCATTTTTCCTTCGTTTATATGATGTTTGAGTTTAATCTCGCGGGGTCAAACCCGGGAGAGATGCTGCTCCCGTGGTTTTGTTTTAT
>CAYSUZ010000316.1:0-2655 GCA_964434335.1 uncultured Planctomycetota bacterium
CCACAATATGTATATCGCTATATATTATCAATAAAAAAGGAGGAGTGTCCAGGTATGAGTCGCCTATAAACCCAAGCGACCATACCCGGCACTCCCCCAATTTCTTTTTTTGACTAAATGAATCTCGGACTTACTGGTGCAAATTATCTGACGGGAGTCATCTCCGTCCACTCTCTGGTCTTTATAACATCGCCAACCACTTCGTAACCGAACTGGCCATAGATGAAGGGGATGTACCAGAAATTGTAGTATACAGCCACATCTGTCATGATATCACCACTGGCGCTCGTGAGGGCGTCATCAATGGCTTCCTGCAAGCAGGGGTTGCCAAGGGGGAAAATAATGATAATGGAGCGACTGGAAACGCCTGTAACATGCATAGCTTTTTTGGCCTGTGTGAGATCAAGCTCTTCAAGGTCGATACCTTTTGTAGATACGACTGACAGGTCAAACATTCTTGTGCTGCAGCCGGCCACCAAGAGTGACCCTACAACTAGAATAATTAGTGCAGTAATTTTCATACTGACACCTCCCTCCTCGAGTTAGGGAAATTATTGCGATCGCTTATTGTTGTATTGCACATTGCAATACATCCATAACAACATCCTTCGATGTCCGAGATTATGTTGGAGTATACCATTCATTCTTTGCATTTCAAATAATTTTAGTAGAAAACGTTATTGAATATCGATTTCCCGTGTAGGCCAAGGGCATTGAAAAAAACACCCCTATCCAACAACAATAACGAATCAATACAAGGCTTGATTGACACCAACCGTTTAATTTGATATGTTTCCAGACGACCGAGCTGTATTGACTGTCTTTTACTTAACTTGTAAGCTGAATGAGCATCTTATCGGTTTTTTTATCAAGGATTCTTTAAAAAATGTCTTTCTCACCCATAAACGAAATACTCGATGATATCCGCGCCGGACGTATGGTAGTCGTCGTTGACGACGAGGATCGTGAAAACGAAGGCGACCTGACGATCGCCGCCGAGGCCGTTACGCCCGAAATAATCAATTTTATGGTTACACACGGGCGCGGACTAATCTGCCTGGCGATGATCGAAGAAAAGTGTGATGTTCTGGGTCTGCCGCCAATGGTCACCAACAATAACTCGCAATTCGGCACGGCTTTTACTGTCAGCGTCGAAGCACGCGAAGGTGTAACCACTGGAATATCGGCCCATGATCGCGCCCAAACAATCCAGACCGCAGTGCAAAACGATTGCCAACCCGGCGATCTGGTACGACCGGGACATATTTTCCCGCTGCGTGCTCGCAACGGCGGCGTGCTTGTTCGCGCCGGCCAGACCGAAGCCTCGGTCGATCTCGCCAGACTTGCCGGACTCAAGCCCGCTGGCGTTATCTGCGAGATCATGAGCGAAGACGGAACAATGGCACGTGTGCCGGAGTTAATGAAGTTCTGCGAAAAGCATGGTCTGAAAATGTGCAGCGTCGCCGAACTGATACGTCATCGCCGCAGCAAGGAAAAACTCATCCAGCGCGGCACGCGCGTCAAGATGCCTACGCGCTTCGGCAATTTCACGCTGATCTACTTCTCCTCATCGGTCGACAAGGACGAACACTTGGCTCTGTGCATGGGCCTCAAAGAAGGAGAGGAAAAATTCGAATTATCCGGCGACGACTCGCTGCTCACTCGCGTTCACTCCGAGTGCTTGACTGGCGAGGTATTTCACTCGGCACGCTGTGACTGCGGCGACCAGCTTGAGCAGGCAATGAAGATGATAAACGCAGAAGGCCGCGGCCTACTGCTTTACATGCGTCAGGAAGGCCGCGGAATCGGTTTGCACAACAAACTGCGCGCTTACAAATTGCAGGAAGACGGTCACGACACCGTCGAAGCCAACGAGATGCTGGGCTTCAAAGACGATGAACGCGACTATGGCATCGGCGCACAAATTTTGTTTGATCTCGGCGCAACGCGACTGCGACTGCTCTCCAACAATCCGCGCAAGCGTATCGGACTCGAAGGCTATGGCATAAAGATAGTCGAAAAGGTGCCGATCCAGATTCCGCCAACCGAAACGAATATACGTTACCTAAAAACCAAGAAAGACAAACTCGGCCACAAGCTCGACTTCTAAAATCAAACGAAAAAAGGCGGCTGTCTGTACGGCAGCCGCTTTTTTATTGGATCGTGTTTTCTTTTATTTGCGTTTACTCTCCCGCTTCAGATGCATTACCGGCGAAATCCACGGCCACAACTTTGTATTCATATTTAATGCCGCTTTGCACATCGGCGTCGATGAATTCGTTTATGTAGGCCCTGCCCATTTTGACCCACACGCGCCCTTCTGCGGGCGCAACAGGTCTGCGATAAATCTCGTAATAGTCCACGCCTCGATCATCGGTTGTCGGCGACCATTTCAGCACGCCACAGCCAGACAAATTTGTCACAACGATATTGGCGACTTTCGACGGCGGCGAAAAATCAGGCCGCAAAGCAATATTGTCCGCAAAGGGCTGTCGTGACCGAGCGCCGGACGGATCGGTAATTTCAAGATAGTACTCCACGCCCTCTCGCCCCATGACTCTGGCTGGGATCTCGACGCTAAAATTGCCTAAGCCATCGCCCACCATTCGAACCCTGGCAAATTTCTCCGCGCCCGCCACGCGATCCAACAACGTT
>CAYSUZ010000317.1:0-2643 GCA_964434335.1 uncultured Planctomycetota bacterium
GCGAGGATTTGTTCTATCGGCTCAACGGGGTTACGGTGCTGGTTCCGCCGCTACGCGAGCGACGCGAGGATATTCCGCTGCTGATAAATCATTTTTTGGATAAAGCCGCGATCGATAATTCGCAGCCGAGGCGTGATATTGACAAGAAGTGTATTGCGCTGATGACGGAATATGACTGGCCGGGTAACGTACGCGAGTTGGAGAACGAGGTTAAGCGACTCGTGGCGCTGAGCCGCGATACGGTTACTCCGGTGCTTCTTAGCGACCGGCTTCGCACGGGCAGCACCAGTACGGGACGAGTAAACATCGGCGAAGACGGTCTCAAGGTTGCGGTGCAGAAGATGACCGCATCTTTTGAGCGCGAGGTGGTGGTGCATGCATTGGAGGAGGCGGACTGGAAAAAGGCACAGGCGGCGCGGAAGTTGAAAATTTCGCGCCCCACTCTTGACGCCAAAATTGAGGCCTACCACATAAAAATCCCTAAATAAATGTGTTGCAATGCAAAAAGGAGCGGAATAATCCGCTCCTTTTTTTGTTGTGATATGGTTCAATCCTTTTGCATCCTGACGTTGATGAGGAGTTTGTTGGCCGAAGACCGATAGCCTGTGAAGTTGACTTCATAAATGTCGGGGTAGTTATCACCGTTAAAGTCGCCAATTGCGATGGCGTGCGTGTCGTCGGTGTTGCACAAGCCAGCGATGGCGGCAACATCTATAAAGATACCGCCTTTGTTGCGGAAGAGGTTGTTTTTGCCGTATCTGCCCCCGTTGACGTAGAGGTCGAGATCGCCGTCATTGTCGTAGTCGACAAACGCGCCGCCACTGATGCCGTGACCATCGGTTGTCCTGACGCCACTTTCGTCGGCAACGTCTGAGAATGTGCCGTTGCCGTTGTTGTGCAGCAGCAAGTTGTCGGAGCGGCCGCGGAACGCATAGATGTCTGCATAGCCATCGTTATCGTAATCGCCGATGAGGAAGTGGCCATTTTTGCCATTGTAATTGATTTTGGCTGCGGCAGAGACATCCTCGAATGTGCCGTTGCCGCGGTTGTGATAGAGAACCATTTTGCCCGTTGATGCGAGGGGTGAGACGATGAGATCGTCATAGCCGTCATTGTCGTAATCGATCCACGCAGCCATGACCGAAGGTCCAGGAGCAACGAGGAAGGCGCAGGCGGTCGTGTCCGAAAATGTCCCGTTGCCATTGTTTTTGAAAAGTTTGCCGTCATTTCCAAAAAATACATCCTGCTTGTTGTCGCCGTTGTAATAGTTTCCCCATGCCATCACATTGGAATACGAAACAGAAATGCCAGAGGCTGCTGTAACATCTGTAAATAATCCTTTCTCCGTGTTTCTGTATAGTTTGACGTTAGCGTTATTGGTTCCTATTGCCACATCCAGATAACCATCTCCATCATAGTCCATAGTTTTAATGCTATCGCCTGCGAGGGACAAACCGATTGAGACCGTCTCAAATGTCCCATCGCCCTTGTTTTGATAGGTCGCACCGTTTGCCCTCATGTTGACAAGATGCAGATCGAGGTCCCCGTCGTGGTCGTAGTCGAGCCAGATTGCTCCATTGCCGCTGCTGGTGTTGCATACGTTTGCGGAGGCCGCCTTGTCCTGAAATACCGGGGACGTCTTCTCTACTGGCGTAGAAACCGGTTTTGGCGAAGCTGTTGGCGGCGAAACCGGTTTTGGTGAAGTTGTTGACGGCGAATCATCATCGCATCCGCAAAATAACAGAAATACAAGCATAAGGATTAGTTTGGGTTTCATGGTTCTGTCCTCTACCAAAGGAAAAATGACTAGCCCTTGTCGTCTTCAGGCGAAACGATAGTTTTTTCGTAACGGCCTGAAATCGCAAGCGAATTTTGTGCTGCGGAAATATCTGGATTTAATTTCGAATGCGGTGTTAAAACGAGGTTGTATATTCCTTGTGGTTGGATGACGCATACCACTGCTATGTTTTACTTTCCGCATTCCTGTGCAACTGATTCCTGTTATGCCAAAGAACCAGGTTGTCTGCCTGCCATTATTACGTTTTTGCGGAAAAGGTGTTGGGCCATGCCTAGTTCTGTGCTGCCTGTTTGACGGCCTTCTGCCTGCCTTTTTCGACTGAAATAAGTTTGCGGATGAGCATGTTGGATACGAAGGAGATATATTTGCTTTCGCGCTTGTACTGATCAACCATCGCGGGGGAGTCTTCGCCAGCGCGGTCAAGCGCATAGAGTTTTAGCATGTTAAGGGTGCTGCCGTTGTTGGTGTCGTAGATTTCCTCGAAGCGGATTATTAGGGGCTTGTTTTCATCTTCGACTATCACTGGTCCACCGGACTGCGCGAGCCTCGAGAGGTCGGTGTAGTTGGAGTTGAGTTTGTTAAAGTCGGCGGTGCGGAACATCTGCAATTCCACCCCCATGCGTGGCGGGGTGTAAGGATCGTAGTCGGTGATCTTGCAGATGATAACTGCGTCGGCCTGGATGGTGCGGCCGATTTCGGCGACTTCGTTGGCGGTTGATATTTTGGTAATGTTGATGCCTTGTTGCTGCATTATTGTTACATAGCTGGGGTCGTAGGCGCGCACGACGGTGAAGCCTTCAAATTGGGCAAGCTCCGAGGCAAAGGCCTGGGCGTAGTCGAACTGC
>CAYSUZ010000318.1:0-2630 GCA_964434335.1 uncultured Planctomycetota bacterium
GGGAAGAGCACAACGATATTGGTTCCCGCGCTGGCAAGCACTGCGATAAAAGTCTCCGAAGCGCCCAGTTTGGCTGCGGCCTTGGGATCGCCGCTTTTGTCGAGGCGTTTGATGATGCCCTCCAGAACTACGATGGAGTTGGTAACTAGGATGCCCACCGACATGCCGATAGCGATCAGTGTCGCGGTGTTAAGCGAGAAACCGGCCATATCCATGAAGAACAAACCAATGATGATCGTTAGAGGCATCGTTATGGATACGACGATCAATGCCCGTAGATTATAGAGGAAGAAGAACAACACCAGTGCGGTAAGAATGATGCCCTGTGCGACGTTTAGCCATGCGCTGCTGTTGGAGGCGCGAATGAAAGTTGCGTCGTCTGAGACCCAGACAAGTTCCATGCCGCCGGGCATAGTTTCGTGCAGGCGATCCAGGGCTTCTCGTACGCCGTCTGCGACTTTTACCGCATTGGCGTCGGATTTTTTGATGACCTTGATTGCGACGGCGGAGCGTCCGTCGATGGATGCCGTTTTTCTTAGTTCCTCCGTGCCCATTTTCACTTCGGCTACGTTGCGCAGATAGCAGCGTTGTCCATTCTGGTTGGCGATTTCCAAATCGCCTATTGCCGATGTGCGCTTGAAATCGGCGTCGTACTTGACGCTGAATTCCATGCCTGCGCTCCTGACGTTTCCGGCGGGGATTTTGCCGAGAGCGTTTTGTACAGTTCCGACTATGTCTGTGGTGGTCAGTCCGCGTGCGCCTAAGGCTTCGCGGTCGATCAAAATCTGGACTTCGCGTTCCGCGCCGCCCGTCAGCTCAACATCGGCTACGCCAGTGATGACCGTCAGGCGGTCGCTCAATTCATTATTGGCGAAGTCGTAGAGTTCTTCCAGCGGTGCGTCCCCGGTTAGCGCCAGCGTAACAACGGGTGTTGCGTTTATGTCAAACTTTTCTATCTGAGGGGTTTCGGCGGCATCCGGCAGGTCATCAAGGATTTTATCCAGTTCCTGGCTGACATCCGTTGCAGCGATATCGACATCAATCCCCAGGTTGAACTCCAACAATATCTGATGAACGTTGCCCATGCAGGTGCTGGTAGAGTTTTTGAGTCCGTCGATTTTGCCGACAGCGTCCTCGATGCGCTTGGCGACTTCCGTTTCGATTTCCTTGGGGCTTGCGCCCGGATAAATTGTAACGATTGTGATAAAGGGGATATCCATGGCAGGCATGAGCTCCAAGCTCATATCCTTCCATGAATTGACTCCCATAAGCGCCAGTCCGATGATGAGACAGCTCATCGCGATGGGGCGTTTGACCGATATGTTGGAAAGGAACATCAGTTATTCCCTCCCACGATTTTGATTGCGTCCCCGTCGTTGCAAAATCGCTGGCCCTTTGTCACGATTTTAGCGCCATCTTTGATTTCCTCTGACGCGATCTCAAGCATGTTGTCGGTTTCGAGTCCAATGCTTACGGGGACTTGTTTTACCTTGTTGCCATCGAGTACAAAAATTACGTTCTTTCCGGCACGTTTTTGTATCGAGGCCATCGGCACGCCCTTACCTTCGTGGCTCTCCATTACCACGCCTAGCTTGATCAGGCGGCCAGGCACGATGCCCGCCGGGGCGGGGTCAATTTTTATTTTGATCTCGAAGGTTCGCAACTGGGGATTAACTACCGGGCTTTTGTACGTAATTGTGTAATCACCGATATCTCTTCCGCCGGAGTGGAGGGTTGCTTGGGTTTTGCCGGTCTTGATGCGGTCGTAATATATTTCCGGCAGGAAGGCTGAGATTTCCACGACGGAAAGATCGACAACGCAAAGCACCGGAGTGCCTGCTGCGGCCATCTCTCCGCTTTCGAGGAGGCGTTCGCTTATCTTGCCGCTAATGGGCGTCAGAACCAGCGAGTCGGAGAGGTTTTTCTCGGCTATGGCGAGATTGCTTCGCGCCTGTTTTTCCTGTGCTTGGGCAAGCTTGAATTCGGCCTCTGCTTCTTCGAGTTCGGCCTTAACCTGTTTAAGTTGAGATTCCTGTAATTCGAGAGCATTTTTTGTGATGGCTTTTTTCTCATAGTAAAGGCGTCGGAATCGTTCGGTATCGATCTCTACCTTGGATGCGATGGCCTTGAACTTTTTTACGCTTGCTCGTTTTGCCGCCGCATCCGCTGTTGCAACGGATACCTGTTGTACGGCGGATTCTCTGGACTTGCCGAGGTTTGCCTTGTCGGTCTGGAATAATTTGGTTTTGCCGACTTCAACGGCGTCGCCTTCCTCAACAAATATTTTGTCGATTACTCCGGGAATGCGCGCCGACACTATGGCGAAATTTTTAGCTTCGACGCTGCCCGATATATCGACACGCTCATAAAACGTCATGTTTTTTACAGTGGCCAAAACCACCGGCACCCGGCGCTCAGTTTTCTTCGTTTCCGGGTCTTGCCCTGTGAGTACAATTATTAAGACGCCTGCTATTAGGGCGAGCGCGCCTCCTGCGATAAGCGCTATCTTAGTTGGCTTGTTCAATGTTTGCTCCTTGGGGAGTGGATCCAATTACGTCTAATAACGTAGCTGTTGTTACCTGAACCTGGAAGTTTGCCACCAAAGCGTTTGCCCGGGCGGATGTGTGGCG
>CAYSUZ010000319.1:0-2623 GCA_964434335.1 uncultured Planctomycetota bacterium
GTTCGAGATTGCCCCCGTCGAATTTCTCCGTGCCGAACTGCTGGTACCAGAAGACCAGATCGCTGAAGTGGAAATCGGACAGGAAGGCGAGTTGGCCACGGCTTCGTATCCGGGAGAACGGATCAAATTCGTTGTCGAGAGGATTAACCCCGTAGCCGAGGTGGTCGAGCAACAAAACGTATTCAAAGTTCGCGTGCGCCTGTTGACTACGCAAGAGTGGATGCGACCGGGCATGGAAGGCGAGGCGAAGATTATAGTCGGCCGTCGCAGTTACGCATGGATGTGGACGCGTCGTCTGGTTAATTGGCTGCGGATGAAATTATGGCTGTAATTAGAGTATTGATATGCCCGTAGATAGGCCAACTTTCAGTGAATCCTGGTATCGCGTGGCGGCTTTGTGTCCACGATTGCGGTCCTCTGTGCAGGTATATCGCCAGCATTTTCGCGGTCAAATGTGGCATGTCCTGCATGATCCTACCAACAATCAATTCTTTCGTCTCAATGAAGGAGGTTATAATTTTGTCGCAATGTTTGACGGGCATCGTACCGTATCGGAAGCCTGGCGGATATGCAATGAACAGCTCGGCGACAGCGCTCCCACACAGGGCGAAGCCATACATCTCTTGGGACAATTGTATACATCAAACCTTCTACAAGCCGAGTTGCCGCCGGATGCAGAAGGCTTGTTCAACAGGTATCGCAAGCGCGTAAAGCGCGAAGTGCAGGGCTACCTAACGAATTTGTTGTTTATCCGCATTCCCCTGTTTGACCCCGACCACTTTCTCAATCGCTGGGTGGGGATTTTGGGACGTGCATTTACCTGGTTCGGGCTCGCTGTCTGGGTGGTGTTGGTCGCAACGGGATTGAGTTTCGTTGTCGGACGTATCGACAACTTAACCAACCAGGCATCGGGCATCTTGAGCCCGAGTAATCTTCCGCTGTTATACCTGAGTTTTGTCTTGGTAAAGATATTTCACGAGTTCGGCCACGCATTTGCCGTAAAGAGATTCGGACGAAAAAGCGGTACGGGCGGCGAAGTTCATGTCATAGGCATTATGTTTCTCGTCTTCACGCCCCTCCCCTATGTAGACGCTTCCAGCGCCTCGGCATTTCGGCGCAAATGGTATCGGATAATCGTCGGGGCGGGTGGAATGATTGTTGAGTTGGGCATCGCTGCTGTTGCAGCCATTGTCTGGGCCAATACCGTGGAAGGTGCCGCAATCCACGCAATCGCATACAACGTCATGTTCATCGCTAGCGTCTCCACACTGTTGTTCAACGCAAATCCGTTATTGCGCTTCGATGGATATTATATCCTGTCTGATCTGTTGGAGATGCCCAATCTCCAGCAGAGATCCAAAGAATACCTCTATTATCTGGTCAAGCGCTTTGTTTGGGGCGTTCGCCAAGCGCGCAGCCCCGCACACACCAGTGGTGAACGCGGATGGATGTTTTTCTATGCGATTGCATCAACGATCTACAGAGTATTTATATGCGTAGCAATTTTGCTGTTTGTTGCCGACAAACTTTTCATAGTCGGAGCTATTCTCGCAATTGCCGCGTTTGTAACATGGGTATGCGTTCCACTGGGCAAGTTTGTACAATACCTTGCCACAAGCGGTGAACTTGCGCGCGTCCGAGTCCGTGCCGTGGGCACAACGATATTGCTTTTGTTAACTATTATTTGTGGGATAGGACTGATTCCGGCATCTGATTGCTGCCGTGTCGAAGGTATCGTGGAACCGGAAAACTCGGCCGTGATATACATGGAAGCCGACGGATTTGTCACCGATTTTTCGCCATCAGGACAGAGGATTGACAAGAATGGCGCACCGCTTATCAGAGCCGTCAATCCCGAACTCGAAGCAACCAAAGAGCAATTGCTTGCCGAACGGCAGCGGCTTGAAGCGCTCCGGCGACTTGCCCAAAACCGGGAAATTGCCTCCGCGCAGATATTCACCGAACAGATTGAAGCGCTGGACGAACAAATAAGACGTGTCAATGGACAACTCTCCTCACTGGTTTTGCGCGCACCACTGGCCGGTATGTGGATTGCGCCGGACATCGATCGGATGAAAGGGGCTTATCTGCGGCGAGGCGATAGAATCGGCATTGTTGCCGATCTTGACAGGGTTATCATCCGAAGTACCGCCGGACAGGATGTCGCCGCATTGTTAATAGTAGAAGGTCGCAAGAACGTCGAAATACGCGTTAAGAACCGCCCGGACATTAAATTTTCCGGTACGATTATTGAAATTCTTCCCGCAGGCCAAGAGCATCTGCCTTCTGCTGCATTGGGATACGGCGCTGGAGGTTCGGTTGCGACTTCTCCGGATGATCAGCATGGCACAAAGACGGCAGAAAGATTTTTCGAAATTCGCATAGCGCCGTCCGAAAATTCCGATGCGCGGTTGCTTAGCGGACAGCGCGTCGTGGTGAGGTTCGAAATGCGACCAAAGCCACTTATGTCTCAATGGTGGCGCTCCCTGATGCAACTGATCCAACAGAGATTTCACATATAATTATGACAACTTTGCCAAGCACAATCTGGCGCATGCTTGCCAGCCGGGCGGGCGAAAAGGAATTGCCTAAAGGCCCGGATGCAATATGGGATGCTGGTCTC
>CAYSUZ010000320.1:0-2617 GCA_964434335.1 uncultured Planctomycetota bacterium
GAGGTTCATGAAACTTAAAAAAGCAGAAGATCCTGATGTTTCCATCGACATGTCGCCCATGATCGACATGGTGTTTCTGCTGCTGATTTTCTTTATCGTGGCTTCCGCGATGGTGGATCTCGACAAGCCGTCCGTCACGCTTCCAACAGCCACAGCGGCCAAGGTGCCGGACGAGGTCTCTGACCGGCTGAACGTGTCGGTTGATCCCTCCGAACAGTTTTATGTCGGGGCAACGCCCGTGACGCTTAAGCAGTTGCAGGAGAAGGTCAGTGCAGAGCTTAAAAGCAATCCGAACCTTCGCGTTTTCATCCGGTCAGATGAAAATGTTCCCTATCGCGTCAACAAAAAGCTGATGACCGCCTGCGCCGATGTTGGTGCCGTGAATTTGATTTACGCCGCGTTTGAAGATTAAAAAGGATATTCGATGAACCTTCAAAAAATACTTCAAGACGACAAGGTGGAGCTTCAGGTTGCTCCACTGATCGACGTGGTGTTTTTGCTGCTGATCTACTTTATGGTCACGGCATCGCTCGTTAAAAAAGAAGCGGACATTTCTTTCATGCTGCCCGCCCGCGTCGACCAATCCGATTCAATCGAAATACCCATCGAAGTAGCCATTGAAATCGCAGAAACTGGCGACGTATTCGTCGAGGGAATGGTCTTTGCGAGTACTGATCGGGATCTCGATACGCTGGTACAGCGTCTGATGGAGTTCCGCGAGGCCGCCGAATCATCCGGCAGCGAGTTAATCGTCAATATAATGCCTGAAAACGAAGCCCTTCATGGCCGAATCATCGACGTGATGAGCGCCTGCGCGGCCGCTAAGGTCCGAAACACCTCCTTTAGTATGAGCCTGTAAATATGATCAAGAAAAAAAAGCAAACTGCCGTTAAGGGAGCCTCATCGGCGCTGATCATCAGTATTGCGATTCACGTGATTCTGCTTTTTGTTGCCGGAGCATTTGTTGCGGTGACGGTCATTCAGCGCTCCGAAACCAAGTTCGAGGGCAAACAGATCGTTCGCCCAAAGATGAAGCTTAAGGAGTTACAGGTTCCGGTTAAAATTGAAAAGCAGGCCCGGCGAGTTCCGAAGCTCGGTCAGCGCATGACGGCCAACAACATCAAAATGAAGTCCGTCGACTTCAAAATGCCAGAAGTCGCGGGTTTCGGCGGCGGCTCCAGCGTGAATCTGAGCGGCTCCGGCTTTGGCGGCAGCCTCGGCTTCGCCACCACACAGATCAACCTCTTCGGGTTGAAGAGTAGCGGCGAGAAAATTGTTTTCATCCTGGATTCCAGCTCCGTCATGCTCCTCGATAAAATGGGGGGGGTTCCTGCGTATACTGTGATTAAAAAGGAGTTGACCGGCCTGATCGGCACGTTACCGCCCACCGCGCTGTTCAATGTGATTGTTTGTTATGACAATGCGGCCCGCTCGTTCTCCGAAGAGCTGAGTCCGGCCTCTAACGCTAACGTTGATAAACTGAAGAGCTGGATCGGTCCGCTCAATGCCGACCTGCAGAAGATTGGTTTATCCACACTTCCTACGCCCGGTTATAATGTTCGCTTTGAGCCCATAACCCCTCTCTATAACGGGCAGCCCGGATGGCTGGCCGGGGTTGGCTATGCCGTGCAAAAAGGGGCAGACACCATCTACTGGCTGGGAGCCAATGCGGCAATCGGCCCGATGGATGAGGAACTGTTCCGGGAGTGCGAACGCGGCCTGCCGCTCAGATATCCCTCTGGAAGAATTCCGGTTGAAGGCGGCGGGCTCGATTTTGAAGACTATGGGCAGGAGCGTTGGGACACATTGGTTGCGCAAGCTAAAGCCAAGCAAGCAGCAGACAACAAACAGCGACTCGACAATGGCCAGCCGATACGTGTTTTGCCAAAGGACAGGGGAGGGGCTGATGTGGCAATCGTTCAAGCCTACCTCCCTGGCTCTTCGATGCCTCGATGGAAAGACGTGAAGACGCATGAATCACATGCGTTTACCTACGAAGACGTTGTCGATTACATCAACGCGATCAATTCTAAATATGAGACTAAAGGTCTTCACTCAGCCAGCATCGGCCTGAAAAATAAAAAGATGGCCCCCTTTAACGCGGTTCACTTTGTTCCGGTCGATTTTGTTCCGGGAGGTCCATACGTGGGGGTTATTGGACTTCTGAAAGGGCTCACCAAGGAGACCCGGGGCGGCTACAAACAGATCCAGGGCATGCCAGCCATCAGATCGTCCGCCACGTCCCTCTAGTATTTTAAGTAATACTGTGATCTAAACTCAAGCTCTCCGGAATGTCGGAGACGCGAAGCGAGGCTTTCGGAACGAAAGCAACCATTAAACCCAAACGTTGCCAATTACTGGGTTTTCTCGGCATATTCCGTCTTTATTACTCAAAACCCGCGAAACGGTTATCAGCGTGACCCCCGCCTCTTCTGCGATGGTTTTCATGGTGGATTTTTCGTTAGGTACGGTCATTTTTTATCTCCTGCAAACGGGCATAAGTGTAGTTGCATTATTTTATGAGGTCAGCATGCAGTAAGCGGAAAGGATGAAACAAAATTTGGTAGACTGTAAATTAAAATGCCCAGTTTGGAAATTGAGTGCCCCATGCCAGAAT
>CAYSUZ010000321.1:0-2614 GCA_964434335.1 uncultured Planctomycetota bacterium
TCCTACATCCTCGACGATTCTCATTTGTGGCGAGACGGGCACAGGCAAGGAAGTTGTCGCACGTGAAATCCATCGGTTAAGCCCGCGACGCGAGCGTCCGATGCTGGCCGTGAACTGCGCGGCGCTTTCGGCGGGGCTGCTGGAGAGCGAGTTGTTTGGCCACGAACGAGGCGCCTTCACCGGCGCGGACCGGATGCGTAAGGGTCGCTTCGAACTTGCCGATGGCGGGACGCTTTTGCTTGATGAAGTCAGCGAGATCGACATAAAGCTTCAGGCGAAACTTTTGCGCGTTTTGCAGGAAAAAACCTTCGATCGTGTCGGCAGCAGCGAGCCGCGACACGTCGACGTGCGCGTGATTGCGACGACTAACCGCGACTTGCAGCAGGCGGTGCGCGATGGGCGATTCCGCGAAGACCTCTACTTTCGTTTGAACGTCTTGCCGATTGCTGTACCTGCGCTGCGTGATCATATGGAAGACATGCCGCTGCTGATTGAGCATTTCCTGACCAAGTTTCGCGCAAGAACTGGCAGCAAGGTGATTTCGATTAACAAAGACGCGTTGCAGACACTCAAAAAATATCACTGGCCGGGCAATGTGCGCGAGCTTGAGAATATCGTGGAGCGCGCGACGGTGCTGGCAAGAGGTGATTCGATAACTATGGCCGAGATTTCGCCGTCGCTGGACAGCGGCCGTTTGCTTTCGCCCGAGGGCGAGATGGAGATCACGACCGTGGAGGACATGGAGAAAAAACTCGTACTCAAGGTGTTGGAGCGCTATGACTGGCATCAAAAACGCAGTGCCGAGGTGCTGGGAATTGGCGTGCGGACACTGCGGGAGAAGATGAAAAAATGGGATATGCAGGCGCGGCGAAAACTGCCTGCATGAGGCGGGAAAAGCGGCCGCAGTCGGTTGCTTTGAACCGCATGGCGGAGCGGCCTGCATGCCTCGCCGTAACATGCTTTGGATTAAGTGGTTGTGAGTCAGAAGTTGTTGGTTTTGCGCGGATAGTTTGGCATGCGCTTTGCCAATGTGTTGAGAAGGATTTCGTTGACAGGAGTGATTATGTATTTCAAAACGATGTTTGATCAGGGCGCAATACCAGTGCTGGAGCGCATGCTCAGTTTTACTGAGTCGCGTCACAACGTCATTGCCAACAACATCGCCAATCTCGACACACCGGGCTATCGCAGACAGGATTTGCCGATTGCTGAATTTCAGAACGCGCTGCAAGCGTCGATTGATAAGCGCCGCGAGACGAATCCCCGGCTGTTTGATTTCGTGGAGTCGGATAACGTCAAGAGCAACGCGCGAGGCGGAGTTGAGGTTAGCGCGACAGTTGCCGCGCCGTCGCCGCTCGATATTCTGCGTCACGATGGCAATAATGTGAGCGTGGATCATGAGATGGCCGAGTTGGCGAAGAACGCTTTGCTGCACAATGGCATGGCGCAGATATTGGCGAAAGAGTTTTCGATGATGAATATCGCTATTTCCGGAAGAGTTTCTGGCTGATAATTTTGGAGCGAGACTATGTTTGCATCAATTGACATAAGCGCATCGGCGCTGGCGGCGCAGAGGGTGAGACTTAACGTTATCGCCAACAACATTGCCAACGTCAACAGTCGCGACAAGCAAACTGGCCTGCCGTATCGCAGGCAGAACGTTGTGTTCAATGTCGGTTCTGCGGCGAATCCCGCAACCGGTGTCTCGGTCAAAGATATCGTCGAGAATATGAGCCAGTTTCCGGAGAAGTACGATCCGACGCATCCATACGCTGACAAGGAAACAGGTATAGTGCAGATGACCAACGTGGACCCGATGGTTGAGATGGTGGATATGATTGAGGCCACGAGGGCATACGAGGCGAACGTGACGGCCATGGAAGCGGCCAAAAGTATCGTTATGAGTACTTTCAAGATCATTGCTTAATGAGGCCCGCAAAGTCGGGAGAAAATCATGGCGGAAAATTTTAACATATCTGACGCATTACGAGCATTGAGGCCGGAGAGCGCTCCGGGTGGTATGCCGTTGCGTGGGCAGCCGGGGACTGAGATCGACGGGCAGTCGTTTAAGGATATTCTCGGTGGCAAGATAAACGAAGTCAACGAAATGCTACAGAGCAAAGACCGTGCGATTGAAGACCTTGCGACAGGCAGGACCGACAACGTGGCGGAGGTTCTGACGGCGGTGCAAAAGGCGGACATCGCTTTTAAGGCGCTGATGCAGATCAGAAATAAACTTGTTGATGCATATCAGGAAGTCCAGCGTATGCAGATTTGACGCTGGCATTGTCCGCGGCGCGATAGATGCGCGGCGGTAAATGAACGAGAGGGGGGGGGCATGAAGTTTAGAGAATTGATCGAGCAGTTTACAAGGAGGCTAAAGGACGTCACTGGCAGGATGACGTCTTCGCAGCGCATGAGTCTGGGCATGCTTGCCGGGGTTGTGGCGCTGGTTCTTGTGATCTTTATAGTGATGAATCTCGGTTCGTCGGGAGGCAGTTGGGAGAAACTGTTTTACACAGACCTTGATGCCGAACAGCAGCAATATGTAATTAATAAGCTCGGGACCGAGGAGTTCAAGACCGAAGACGGGACGATAATGGTGCGCGCTTCT
>CAYSUZ010000322.1:0-2613 GCA_964434335.1 uncultured Planctomycetota bacterium
GATGTTACCGATAAACACCTCTGGTTGACAGCGCTCGAAGAAAAAGACGAGGATGACGATGAAGAAGAGGAAATCATCAAAGTCGCCGTCGTAAGCAACTGGAAGCCTGAACATCTCACGGCCAATGGCGAGATTCTCGAAGCCAAGCCGATTTTGGAAGAACGCGCCGAAACCAAGCCGACCGAAGAAGAGGACGAAAAGGCGCGGGACGAAAACGAAGAGATCGATGAAACCATCAACCTCTATCCAGAGGACAGCAAATTCGACAACACCACGCCGCGCGCTATGGAAGTGCTCGCCGTTATCAACGCCCACATCACCAAGCGTTTCCCCTCGGCGCAGGTGCGCGAATTCCGGCCCGAAATTTATAGCCGCATAATTGACCTGACTGTTACACCGGAAGGCAAGTGGTGGGAAGGGGTCGGCTTCTACCCGCACCCGAAAAAGTGCGAACTCGAAGAAGAGAAAACCGAAGCACCCGCAAAAAACGAAGTCGAAGAATAATTACGCTGTACGCGCCGCTATTTCCATGACAAGCGGCAGGCGTTCCCGCACAAGAGCGGCTGCCTGCGAAATGCGCTTCGGGAGATCCGTAGCGTTGGTGTAATAAAAGGCATCCGTTGCGGCAGTATTCCACTTTGCGGGAAACATCCAGACATTGCGAAAACGTTGTCCGAACCGCGCCCACGAGTCTGCCATCAAAACTTCCGAAAGCGGCAGTGTGCCACCGCAAATTTTTCTTTTTGCCACGGACATCTCGGCATAATGCGAGCCAGCTTCGCCCACACCAACCTCCAGTCGAAAATACCGCTTCGTACCATGACCACCGAAACGCACGCCGAAATGCAACAAACCGTTCTGAAATTTTCTGCGCACAGCAAACCAATCCGCGCCGATATCCTCACCGCCCGAAGGTGCGGCAAAACGCAACCCCCGCAATCCGTATAAAAACACTGCGCGCGCTATCAATATCTTGTCCGTCGAATTGCTCGCCTCGCTGTTAAGCAAACCCATCAGCGCCATCGCGCGGTCCGCACGCATAGCAATCTTCTTGTGCATTGGTTCGGAAAACCAGCAGGCTTTGCCGTCGCCAAAATACACCAACGCAAGTGGCACATCACCAATCAGGCCCGCATGCAACAACATATTCCGCCTCTGCCACTCGGCCTCTATTGCGATATTCTCGCCACAACATATCCGCACGCAAATCTGCCGCCCAAAATGCTCTATTGTTGCCTCCGCTACCCCTTTTTCGACAACCTCGGCAACAAGGGCCACATCGACAAACTTATCCACCAGGGCATCATCGTACTTACCAAACTTGTTGTCGCCCTTAAGGAAAATCCCCTTACGCGAGCCACTATTGACAATGGCAAATTTGCGATTATGGTTCATGCAACGCTCGGCAGTGGACCGCAGGTCACGGGCCACGATTTCGCGGTTCACCCTTTCGGCAACCCGAAACAGGCCAAAACGTTCGTCCTTCCGCTCGCCACCCGTACCAACGTAACCATGCAAAAAGCGGAGCACATCTGTCATCGGAATGCGATCACGGCGGCGGGCAAACTTGCCCAAATTTTCGAGCGCCTTGTCTTCCGGCATATTTTGGAAAATCTTGACCTTGGCAAAGTCGATGACCGTTAAGTCGCCCGTTTGCGGATTGACGAGAAAATTGCAAGGATTGAAATCGTACTGGTAAATCCCCTCCTTGTGCATTTTCCGCACAAGCGCGCCCAAGTCCCGTATCACTTTGCGTCTGAGGCGCAACTGCTCCGGCAGCAAGCTCGCCGGGTCAACATTGGCCGCAAACAATTCAACATCCGTTACATCGGGTATACGTTCCAGCGCCACGAAAGACCGCACCACTATCCCGCAAACCCGCTTCTCGCCCACCGCCACGGGAACCGAAACCGGGATACCACGGCGTTGTATCTCGATACCAAGTTGCAACTCCTTCATGCCCACCATACGACGCACCCACGAGCAAGCCTTCTGATGCCAGTGACGAAAGCGGTAGTTTTTCACGATCAGATCCACATCGCTATGCGCAACTGATGCAGGCACAATCACGGTGGTTTTGCTTTTCGAAACCGTTATCGAGCGAACCTCGCCGGCTCTTAGCAGCTCGCCGAATTTCTTGAAAATCGGGCTGTCGATTAGATCGCAACAATCCTCTCGCACGGTCCATCTCCAGGCTCCGCGCTTGATCGTGCGATATTTATCGGTGTGGGTAGTATCGGGCGTCATTTTTTAGAATCGGTTCTCGATGTTGTGTCAGAAGTGAGTTCCCAGAGCTTGGCCCAGGTCGCAAAAACATGGTACGCCGAAAGAGCCGAAATCACCAGTCCCGCGCGACCATCGAGAAATCCGCCGCGCAGAAAATATGTATTTGCAAATTTCCACACAGGCCGCAAAATCATCTGAAACAAACTCGGACGTCGGCCCTGGCGCTGGTAAAGTTCGGCGCGCGCGGTCGAAAAAGTATTGATCTGTTTTAGTTGGTCGGAAATTCCGTTGGGATACGTATAGTGCTGTATCTCGCCGCGCAGTCTGCCAATGATGCCAGTAAACTCAAGCGTGTCGTGCGGGTCGTTGTCAACAAAGCGTCCTTTG
>CAYSUZ010000323.1:0-2611 GCA_964434335.1 uncultured Planctomycetota bacterium
GCCTGCGATTTCTCGTCGTGCGGCAGGAACTCGTGCAGCGGCGGGTCGAGCAGACGCACGGTAACCGGGAAGCCGTTCATCGCCGTGAAAATTCCTTCAAAATCCTTGCGCTGCATCGGCAAAAGCTTCGCCAGCGCTTTTTCGCGGGTCGCAGTGTTGTCTGCCAGAATCATCTCGCGCATCGCAGAGATTTTTTCCTCGCCAAAGAACATATGCTCGGTGCGGCAAAGTCCGATACCCTCGGCACCGAATTTTTTGCGCGCGATCTCAGCGTCTTCGGGTGTGTCAGCGTTAGTGCGAACCTTCATGGTACGCAACTCATCTACCCAGCCCATCAATGTATCGTACTGCGAAATATTCTGCTCTTCTATCGTAGGCATCGCGCCGATCATCACTTCGCCGCTGGTTCCATCAACGCTGATGACATCGCCAGCCTTGACAACCTTGCCGCCGGCGGTGAATTGTGCGGCAACATAGTCGATCACGATCTCGTTGCAGCCAACCACACAACATTTGCCCATGCCTCGGGCTACCAGAGCCGCGTGAGAGGCCTTGCCGCCAACCGCGGTGAGAATGCCTTCGGCGACGTTCATCCCGCCGATGTCTTCGGGGGACGTTTCCTTGCGAACCAGAACAACTTTTTTGCCAGTCAGGGTTAACGCTTCGGCATCTTCGGCGGAAAAAACCACTTCGCCAACAGCCGCGCCCAGCGAGGCGGGTATGCCCTTTGCAATCGGCTCGCGCGGCGCCTTGGGGTCAAATGTCGGATGCAGCAAAATGTCAATCTGCTCCGGCGAGACGCGTTTGACCGCCTCTTCCTTTGTAATCAAGCCTTCGTCCACCATGTCCACCGCAATAACGACCGAGGCACGCGGAGTGCGCTTGCCGGTGCGGGTTTGGAGTATGAAAGTCTTGCCGTCTTCGATGGTAAACTCGATATCCTGCATATCGCTGTAGTGCTTTTCGAGACCAGCGAGGAGTTTTTCGATGTCCTTGTAATTCTCCGGCATTTCCTTGGCGAGTTCGCTGATATGCTTGGGAGTGCGTATGCCTGCGACAACATCTTCGCCCTGCGCGTTGATCAGGTAGTCACCGTAAACTTCTTTGACACCGTTTTCGCAGTTGCGCGTGAAACATACACCAGTGCCGCTGTTGGTACCGCTGTTGCCAAAAACCATCGCCTGCACGTTTACTGCGGTGCCGCGCAGCCCTTCGATGCGGTTGATCCGACGATACTTGATCGCACGGTCGTTGTTCCACGAACTCAACACGGCCATGATCGAGCGGTTTAGTTGGTCTTTGGGATCGTCGGGGAAGTCCGCGCCGGTTTCCTTTTTGACAAGTTCCTTGTAAAGCTTGACAACCTTCTGGAGATCATCGGCACTCAGCTCGTTATCTTCCTTTACGCCGGCTTCATTTTTGACGTCTTTTAGGATCCCTTCGAAATCGTGATGCTGCATCTCAAGAACAACGTTGCCAAACATCTGGATGAAACGCCGGTACGCGTCCCACGCGAAACACGGATTGGAGGTTTTTTTCGCCAGGCCCTCCACCGATTTCTGATTAAGGCCGAGGTTGAGAACTGTGTCCATCATACCCGGCATACTGATAGCCGCACCGCTGCGAACCGAAAGCAGAAGCGGATTTGCTTCGTCGCCAAGTTTGGCACCCATCGCTTTTTCGACCAACGCCAGGTTCTCGGCTATTTCTTTGTCGAGGCTCTCGGGGAGTTTTTTGTCATTATCGTAGTAATACCCGCAGACCTCGGTAGAGATCGTAAATCCGGGAGGAACGGGCAGTCCAAGGTTCATCATTTCCGCAAGATTCGCGCCCTTGCCGCCAAGTTCGGCCTTCATCGATGCATCACCTTCGGCCTTACCGTTGCCAAAGAAATAACAATTTTTCACTTTCATTGCTTGTAGCTCCTGTTGAAAAAAGTCTATGCGAAGAGGAGGGAATTTACAGAGGAAACAAGCCGATGTCAAGGGAATTCAACAACCTCACGGCGAGCGTAATTCTGGGCGGCAAAATTCCTGTTAAGGGCTTGACCGAAAAGAACTCAATGATATAATGCCGCTTCAGGAGAGGTGGCTGAGCGGACGAAAGCGGCAGATTGCTAATCTGTTGAGGGGGTGTTAAGCTCCCTCCCCGGGTTCGAATCCCGGCCTCTCCGCCAGAAAAAACAAAGGCCCGACGCTTATTCGCGTGGGCCTTTTTTGTTGAGGCAATAACGGATGCCGCTGCTGTATAAATCGGAGGAAGCGACCGGTGGCCGGGTTGTAGTAGCGGTTGCGGAAGTAGTACAACCCGCTCTCGTTGTCAAGCCTGCGGCCCTGGAACATGTAGGGGTTGGTGTATTCGCTTGTGTCCGTTGTGGTCGGGGTCGGAGCCGTGGCTGTGTATATCTGATACGTCTTGCCGTTGAGACCGAGAGCTGTCAGGTCGCCGTCTACTACCAGCGTGTTGGTTGTGTTGGAGATGATCTTGTAGCGATACTGCAGCCTGTCGGTGTCGACTATGATCTCGTCGTCTTTCCACTGGTTGGCTGTCCACGGCGTACCGCTTATGCTCAGCGTGGTCACTCCTGACACACAACTGCCGCCAGTACTCC
>CAYSUZ010000324.1:0-2607 GCA_964434335.1 uncultured Planctomycetota bacterium
GATCTGGCGGAGTTTCGCCGTTTCGTAATGGCCGATCTTCCCGGACTCATCGAAGGCGCGCACAAGGGACAGGGAATGGGCGACGAATTCCTCAAGCATATCGAGCGCACTCGCCTGATCGTGCACATAATAGACATCGCACCGGTTGATGGCTCATCATCGCCCGAAGATGCCTATCGCATCATCCGCAACGAGCTCCTCTCGTACAGCAAGGAAATAGCTGCCAAGCCCGAAATCATAGTCGCAAACAAGATGGATATAACTGATTCCGAAGAGCGGCTCGCCGAATTCAGCAAGGCCATCGGCAAAAACGTAATCGGAATATCAGCCGTCACCGGCAAGAATCTTCAAAGACTTCTCACCGAAATTGCCGAAGTATTATGGCCGGTCGAATAGTAGCCGACGCCAAAATAATCGACATTTTTCAGGTGACCTATGAACATCGATGAACTGCTCAGACTCATGGTCGAAACATCGGCCTCTGATCTCATAGTAAAATCCGAAGGCAAACCCGCAGCGCGTATCGACGGGAAGTTGCAATTCATATCGGAAGAAACCCTTCCGGCTGCAACTGTCGAGGCGTTTTGCAGCGAATTGCTCAACGATTACGAAGCCCAACTTTTCCGCGAACGCGGCGAAGTAGACCTTGCCTATCTCATCAAGGGCTTAGGCCGATTCCGCCTCAATGTTTTCCGACGTCAGGGTCTAACGAGTATCGTTTTCCACCATATCAAGGACGTGATACCGTCTTTTGCGGATCTCGGCCTGCCGGAAAAGCAGATGCTGCAAATAGCAAACATGCAGCGCGGACTGGTGCTGGTAACAGGCGTTGCTGGCAGCGGAAAATCCACAACACTGGCTGCCGTGCTCGAGTACATCAACGAGCATGATCGGCATCACATCATCACAGTCGAAGACCCGATAGAATATCAATATTACGACAAAAAAAGTGTAATCAATCAACGCGAAGTCGGCTCGGACACAGAAAATTTTGCCACTGCACTCAAGCACTGCATGAGGCAGTCGCCCGACGTTATTCTGATCGGAGAAATGCGCGATCGCGAAACAATGGAGGCCGCGCTGCATGCCGCCGAAACCGGGCATATCGTATTCAGCACGCTGCACACGATAAACGCCGTGCAAACCGTCGAACGCATCATCAACTTTTTTCCCGCCGAGCAGCACGACCTGATCCGGCTGCAACTCTCGCTCAATCTTGAGGCAGTCGTCTCGCAGAGGTTGCTGCCGCGCAAAGGCAGCTCGGGACGCGTCCCAGCAGTGGAAATCCTGCTCAATACTCCCCTCATCGGCGAGATGCTCGCCGAAGGCAAGACGCGCGGGCTGTCCAAGGCGCTCAGCGACGAACACGACCACTACGGCACGCAGACGTTCAATCAATCGTTGTGCGAGCTGTTCGCTTCCGGTACAATCGATCTCGACGAAGCCAAACTTGCCTCCGACAATCCCGAGGATCTGCTGCTGGCAATTCGCGGCATCCAAAAAGGTGGCGATGTCAAACGAATGCCAACGGGCAGATACAAAAGAAAACCTGCCGGGCAAGAGGAGAAAGAGAAAGAAAACGGAATCGTTACCGGAACGGATAAATTCAACCTTTAAGTCACACTCTGCGCACAACGGAGCCAGCCTAAAAAAATGCTTCTTGCTGTCAACATAGGAAACACGAACGTCTCGATGGGCGTGTTCGACAACGCCAGCCTTATCGCGCCAAGCCGCGCGTTCGCCGCCAACATCGAAGACGTGCTGGGCGCTATGCGTGTATTGATCGGGCCGTTTAAGGATAAGATAAAGACGGTAGCCATCGCCAGCGTCAATCCGATAGTCCTCAACGAAATCGATCTTCTCCTGCGCACTATGGAAATAACGCCGGTGTTCATCGGCCAGGACATTGCCATTCCCATCGACAACATGACCGACGAACCGGCAAAGATCGGCACCGATCGCCTCCTCAACGCACTGGCAGCTTACAAGCGCTACGCAACTCCGGTGATGATCGTAGATGCGGGCACTGCCACTACACTCGATATTGTCGATGCGTTCGGAAAATTTATGGGTGGCGCAATAATGCCGGGGCCAAGGGCGGCACTGGACGCGATGCACCGCAGTACAGCCGCACTGCCACACGTTACGATCGAACAGGCAACCGCGAGAATCAACTCAGCTTCGCGCAAGGGTCGCAAGGGAATTCCCGAAATCGGCAAGAACACAGTAGAGGCAATGATCGCAGGCGTGGGCTGGTCTATGATCGGCGCAATTGAGGCGCTACGAGCGGTATACGAACGAAATGTGGGGCCGTTAACATTGCTCGGAACCGGCGGCGCAATCGGCTTGGTTCCAAAAAATCTGGAGATATTCGACGCAGTCCATCCGCACCTTACCCTCGAAGGCATCGCTCATACATTAGCGTAACCGCCTCCGCCTCGAACGAATAATGCCGCAAACAAAAAACACGCCCGCTATCACTGTAATCGCAAGCAAGGCCGCGATCAACAGCCAGAATCGGTTTGAAGTCGAGGAGCCCGAAACTGATTGGGCTGCCTCACAATCCGCCGCAACTATCATCGGCACGATTTGCTCTTGCTGCGTTGA
>CAYSUZ010000325.1:0-2580 GCA_964434335.1 uncultured Planctomycetota bacterium
GCCCGAGATGAGCGCGTCGCAGGTGGCTGATTTTGTTGTGCATTCGCTTAATGAAAAAATAGACGACGTTATTATCGTGAACTTTGCCAACGCCGATATGGTTGGGCATACCGGCCTGTTGGATAAAACCATTAAGGCGTGCGAAACTGTCGATAAGTGTCTGGGGCGCATTTTGGAGGCCCTTGGCGAACGGCAGGGCATTATTTTGATTACGGCTGACCACGGCAACGCCGAAATGAAATCGACCCAGGGCACGCGCGAATTCACTTCGCACACACTTAACCCTGTTCCCTTTGTTTTGGCGGGCGCGGGGCTGGAGGGCGCGGAATTAAAGGAGCGCGGGGCGTTGTGTGATATCGCGCCGACGATTTTGCAGATACTTGGAATCGATAAACCTGTCGAGATGGACGGCAGCAGTTTGTTGCGCTCGGAATTGCCTTCGCTGGTTGGGAGTGTGTAATAACCAAATTTTTTCCAGACATCGGTTGTATTTTTTTGCTGGAGCAATATACTGTTTTTTGAGCAGTGCGAATTAACCGATTGTCGATATTAGATATTGTCTTGCAGATATGAAATTAGAAGAAATAACTCTCGCTCTTGTGCGTGACGCAATTCGGGACTACCTCGAGTTTGCGTATGATGACCCCCAGGATCGCGACGGGCATTGGCCTGCTTTCGAGATTAAGGAAACCGAGCCAGGTTCGGCGTTGGTGGAGCATTTCGCCGACGAGAGTCATTATACCGAGGACGTGCTGAATCATCGATACGTGTTGCGACTCGGCAATGCTCGATATCCGCATATGAAGTTCGTAATCGAAGAATTTTTCATACCCGGTAAATATTATTTTTCAGTAGACAGCCACGACCAACTTCCCATCACTCCCGACAACCCCGAATACAAGCAGTTTCTTGACTTGCGCCATTTTAACGCAGACATCAAAAAGACCATCGAAAAACACTGGAGCAACAAGGGCCTGCCCACGCTGCACAACGTGCGTGAAGAGGTGCGCGGCGAATACCAAAATGCCGAGCCAGTTCACCAGCGAGTTTTGGTGGTTGACGACGAGCAGGAGATGGCGGAGACCAGCCGATTGATGCTTGAGAGCGACGGCTATGGCGTGACGGTAGTTCACAGCGGCCCCGAAGCCCTTAACGCAATTCAAAATGATAAGCCTGACCTGGTTCTGCTTGATATTCAGATGCCGGGGATGGATGGGTATCAGGTATGCAAATGCCTGCGGGCCAATCCTGAGACGCGAGACATACCGATATTGCTGGCTACGGCAGCGCCCGGCGAGATGATCTACACGATGCAAGCCGACGGATTCCTCTGCAAACCTTACAACAGGCGTATCCTGCGGACTTTCGTCGAACACGTCCTTAGCAACCGTGATAATAAAGATAATGAACGGTAAATTTGGTCCGGTACAATCCCGATAACTTTACTAGGCTTTTAGGACGCATTTGGCGTCTTCGTGTCGTATTTTCGCGCAATAACCGGAGGCAGAGATGAGCGGCGAAAAATTCCAGTACCAATGTCAATGTGGCCATGTTTCCGAAGCTACGCCGGAGATGATCGGCACGCGGGTAACTTGCAGTGCGTGCAATACCGATCTGATAGTCCCCTCGCCGAATCCTGCGCCCTCGCAGCCTTCGGCTACCCCGCAGACCATGCAGCCCGCTGCGAAATCCACGTCCAAAGCGCTTGTTTGGGCACTGGGTATTTGTGCGGTATTGGTGGTTGGTTTGGCCGTTACGCTGGTTATCGTTTTGACCGGTGACAAAGCCCCCAGTCAAACAGCGAAGACCGATTCATCGAATACCTCAGGGGCGGGTACCAGCGGTACGGTCAACCCGAACCCGAACCCGAACCCCAATCCGAAGCCGACCCTGACTCCGAAGCCAACACCGACTCCTAATTCCAATCCAACGCCGCCACCAGCTAATGCCAAGCAGATCAATCAGAAATGGGAAGCCAAAAAACAGGAAGAAGCAAAAAAGAATACCGCAGAAGTTACAGAGCAACTTAAAAAAGGCGGGATGAGCCAGAAGTTAAAGGATGCTGTTAAGGCGGCCCTTCAGCGCGGCGCTTCGGTGGTCGAGATCAGGGCGTTGCTGAATCTGAGCAAGGAAAACGCATTGCCCGATGAGGATGTTATTGAATATCTCAAAGCACTAAAATCCCAAAGCGATGCGATTGTTGTCGAGAGGCCGACGACTCCTGCGGTAACGACACCGAAACTTTCGGCGATGGTCAAGAAGGTGCTGCCGTCGGTCGTTACGATTTTCAACGAGGCCGGCTCCGGCTCGGGTTTTATCGTAGACCGCAAAAAGAAATTAATCATCACTAACCGCCATGTGATTGCAGGTGGGGGGCGGGTTATTGTGCGGATACATTTTTCAACGGGTGCGGTCGACGTAACAGAGGCCGAGGTTTTGCGGATTCACAAAAAGACCGACCTTGCACTCATCCGCATCACGTCCGATATTGAGCTGCCGCCCCAATTGGAAATCGCCGATTCGTCAAATTGCGACATTGCTGACGTCGTCATAGCGATCGGCTCGCCGGGTTCGGGCTAC
>CAYSUZ010000326.1:0-2577 GCA_964434335.1 uncultured Planctomycetota bacterium
GGAACGCTTTCCAAGGCCGTTGGCGTACTCGGCGGCTATGTCGTCGGAACGCGCGCGCTGATCGACTGGCTGATGAATCGCGGCCGTCCGATCCTGTTCTCCACCAGCCTTCCGCCCTCAGCGGTCGGCGCAGTCGACGCGGCGTTCGATATACTCACCGCCGACGACAGCCTCGTCAAGCAGCTCTGGAAAAATCGCGAGTACTGGATGAACGGTCTCAAGAACGAAGGCTTCAACACCGGCAACACCGTAACGCCCATTATTCCTATCATCGCGGGCGAAAACGAGAAAGCCGTCCAACTCAGCCAGAAACTGTTCGATGAAGGCCTCTTCGCGCAGAGCCTCGTGTTCCCGACCGTGCCCAGAGGCACGGCCCGTGTGCGCACCATCGTTACCTCAAAGCACACACCCGACATTCTCGACAAAGCACTCGATATCTTCAAGAAAGTCGGCAAAGAACTCGGCATCATCTAACGCCGAGCGAAGCGTGTCGCAAGCGTATAATTAAGCGCGATACGGTTCGCACAACAACGCACAACAAAAAGAGACGCCCTCACAGGCGTCTCTTTTTTTATATGCTCAATTCTCTTAACCGCAGAGCCGCAGAGATTGCAGAGGATTATTTCGGCGCAAGCACCTTCGCCTGGCTAATCGCTTGCTTGAACTGCGAATGCAGTTTCTCTTTTTTTGCACAGAACGATTGATAAGACTCTTTTGGATAATCTGCCATATCCGCCATTTCGCAAAATGCTCCATATGCTGTTAGGATACACTCGTAGCATTTTTTCATGTCTTCCGGACAGTTTTTAATCTCTCCGATTAACTGGCCGACATTTTTTTGAGACCGAACAATCTCTTGACGAGATACTTGGAAAATTTCTGCGGTTTTGCGCAAATAGTAGTTAAAATCCTGTCGGGCTTGAATGGCCTTGTACCATATTTCTGCATAATAATCGGTTATGGTTTTTGCTTTCTTTTCACATGCTTCCATTTGGATAATACAATACTGACATTTTTTTGACATCCTGATTGATTGCGCTTCTCTTTGAACCTTGGTCGAATTGTTTTTATATGCATTCAGCAACTTTGCAACATCTTCTACCGGAACGGCAAAAGCAATTCCTTCTGCTTGAGTGGCTTTAAGAGTAACTACGCCTATTACATGGCCATGCATGTCTAATAAGGGGCCACCGGAATTGCCCGGATTGACAGGGGCTGTGGTTTGTATATATTTCTTGCCACCCAGGCGTTGTGCGCGATTGCTGATAATTCCATTGCTTACGCTGTTGCACAGGACATCCCTGCCGGGAGCAGGATTGCCAATTGCGACGACTTTCTGACCTGTTTTGTATTCGTTGCTTGCTAATTTTATTGGATCAATTTTACATTTCTCTACTTTTAGGATCGCAATATCCATTTCTGGATTTAACGCGACCACTTTTATCTTGTTATATGTGGTGAGGTTTCTTACATCCCCATTCCATATTGCTTGGTGAACTCGCAATTCTGAATCGTTAGCATTGCCTATGACATGATAATTGGTAACAATTAAACCATTATCAGATACAACAAATCCACTTCCTACGGAATCGTCGGAAGTAATAACAACGACGGATTCTCTGGTAATTTGGACAATTTCGTCAATATCTAAATCTTTGTTAATTAAGCGAACTTCTTTGGCAGGTTTTGTGGTTTCGGGCTTCCCTGCATCTGGTAGTTCCTTAGCATCATCTGATGTGTACGCCTGTTCCTCCCGTTCCTCCTCCATCTCACCTTCTAATGCATCTTTTTCGGCGACAATGTTGTTTTTGCCTGAGGGTTGTGTTTGTTCAGGTGTTCTGCCGGAAACCACAATTGCGATTATGGCAATAACTGCTAATACAATCGCGCCACACACGCCCATTGTAACCTTAACTTCCGTTGATAGACCCGTAGGTTTGGTACGCTTTTGTAATGTGGGTTGCTTTTGTGGGGTAGGCATACTTTTTGGAGTCGGTGCCATCGGATCGTATATTGACGCCGATGTTCGCGGGGTGGATGATTTGGGTTTTAGCGCGGCGGGGTCGGGAACTTTGACCCTGTTGCCGCAGGCCGAGCACTTAGCCGTTTTGCCGATGTGTTCCTTTTGTGCCCGAAGTTTTTTTCCGCAGGAACAAATAAATGTGAACGACTTATTACCGACATTGTCATTATTCATTACATCTCTCCCAAAGACAAGCCTCATTTCATACTACAAGTATACACCACGCTAACGACATTTCCAAATAAATACATCTAAAATTAACCTAACATCTGTGGCGAAGCAGTTTGTTGAGATATCTGTCATTGAGAAAAAAAGTTGGAAGGGAAGCTTCTTTGTGTTCTTTGCGACTCTGCGGTAAAAATTTGGGTAGGTTGCATGCAACAAGAAATAGTATCTCGGATACGCGCACAAGATTTGTCAGAAGACGCAAGCAAGTGCCATTGCGCCGTAGGCGCAACAGCTAGGCGGTTGGGCGAGTCTGCCATCTTACGACACTGAAGGCCAGGATTCTATGATGACTAGGGTCTTGCGAAGGATTACGCAAAAGAGCCTTG
>CAYSUZ010000327.1:0-2569 GCA_964434335.1 uncultured Planctomycetota bacterium
GCCGTAAGGCTCGATGGCCGAGGGATGGTTGTGCGTCTCGACCTTGAAACAGACTGCGTTTTCGCCGTCGAAATCTATCACACCGGCGTTGTCCTTGAAGACTGAGAGGCACCAGGGCTTGTTGAGTTTTTCGGTCGCGCTGCAGATGGTAGATTTCAGCAGGTTGTCGATGATCTCGCCGTTGTAGTCGATCATGCCATTGAAAACTTTGTGTTTACAGTGCTCCGACCAGGTCTGCGCGATGGTAGCCAATTCGCAGTCGGTGGGATTGCGGTCGAGTTTTTTGAAGTAGTCGCGGATCGTGCGCATCTCGTCGAGATTGAGCGCAAGCATCCCCTCGCGGCTAATCCGCAGCATCTCGTCGTCAGAGGCCCCGAGCAAATCGACAGTGATGAGGTTGAGTTCGTAGTTGACCTCGGGCATCAACTGAAACGGCAGCTCGGTGTCTAGCGTGCAATCTTCGATAACCTCGTTGGCAAGGATTCGCTTGGCGATTGTTTCGGTCTGCTCAAGCTGCAACGCTCCGGTGATGACGTACTTTCGCACGGTCTTGATTGATTTCGCCTCAAGCCCCATATCGGTAACGGCCTTTTTGACGCTGCCCTCGACGGGATCGGTTACGCCGGGCTTTCGGCTGACCTGTATAACGTGTGCGCCCGCGGGTATCTCTGCCGCCGCATCTGCGCCGCCTTCGCGGTCCATGCGCCTGAGATGAAAATCGTTAAGCACCGGATCGGCGAGCAGCTGCGTCGCTATCCTGCGCGCATCGGCCTCGGGCATATCGGCCAGAATATCGTATATCATAAAAAACGACACGTCGCTATCAGCGTCGATGCCGAAGTCTCTGATCTGCGTCATCACGGAATGCCCTTCGACGTCGAGATGTCCGGGGCGGGTCGCTACCTCAATTCTCCACAGCATAGTATCTTCCTTGTTCGAGATTTGGAATGATTAGGTAGGCACATTTTAACGAGCCGCGCTCATGATTCAATGAAAAACGCGCAATTGTGTGGGGATCGTGATTTTTTTGGGATAAATCGGTTGGGCAAAAGGAGGGCAAAAAAACTAGCCCGCCACCGTCGCCGGCCACGGGCTGTCCGTTTCTCAACGGAATGCTGAAACGTTATAAGGTGCATGAGTAGGTATTTAGACGGCGCAGGCCGCTAGCTCCAGCCTGCGCCATCCAGTTTTGTTTTACACCACCTCCACTATTCGTTGAGTGAAGAATCCGTAGCATCGGGCGCACTGCCGTCGGTCGTGAAGCGGATTACCCCGCTTTCGTCGACGAAAAAGCCTCTGTTGCCTGAAGTGCCGACTGTAGTTGGCACCGCTGAGGCACCCCAGGAATCTGCGTCAGGTGTACCGACAACCGCCACTGTGTAACCGCGGCTTGTGCCGGCACCGAGAGCCGAATCGATATACGGAGGGGTGGCGGCGGTCAATTGTGCCAGTGTTCCGTAAGTGCCTGTACCGCTGTTATTGCGATAGTTCTCTTGCGCACTTGAAAGTGTACGCAGTGAACCAATCGCGGCAGCTTCGTTTGCGGCAATTCTCGACCTGAGCAGGTTAGGGATAGCAATTGCGGCGATAATTGCAATAATTGCAACGACGATCATCAATTCGATGAGGGTGAAACCTTTGTTTTTGCGCAGCATGGTTAGTACTCCAAATATCTGTTATGCGAAAGTTTCGTAAGAGAGGGTGTTATCGAATTGACACGTTGCCTATGCGTCCATCGCAGGACATGACTATTTTATGACTGTTTGGGTTGAAATTTTGTGTTTAGTTTCTTTTTGCTTTCTTGTCGACACGCTTATATGAGCAATGGGTGTGCCATTCGAGGCCGAGCAACGCCGCCCCACGCATAACCAGCGAAATAGACGAAAGTTAGGCAGATAAAAAACTTTTTTGAGAATTTTTTAACACGCTTTTATGCCGACATTTCTCGTCACAGCTTACAATATCTAGTGACGGAAATGGTCAAAATCCGCACCAGACGGGCGAATTCAACGCTCGGACGAACCCCAGGCACACGACACAAAAAAAAGCGGCCGCCTCTCGGCAAGCCGCTTTGTTTTTCGGATATAAGCGCTACGCAGTCGCAGCTGCAGGCGCAGCTTTTTTCTGACGCGCCTTACGAGCGGCCATTACGTTGTAGATCGTCCCCTTGGGGCAGACCTTGACGCACTTACCGCAGTTTTTGCATTTCTCGTAATCGATCACAGCGATGTTGTCCACCACGTGAATCGCATCAAACGGGCATTCGTTTTCGCACTTCTTGCAGCCAATGCAGCCAACCGCACAAATTTTGTTGACCACGCCGCCCTTGTCTTTGGAAGCACAGCCGACGTGAACAAATTTCTTCTCGGAGACCAGCGTAAACAATCCGCGCGGGCAAGCCTCGACGCAGTTGCCACATGCGGTGCATTTTTCTTCGATGACAAACGGCAGCCCGTCGCGCATAACTATCGCGCCAAACGGACAAGCCTCGGCGCACGTGCCCAATCCCAGGCAACCATAATCGCAGACCTTGTCGCGCCTTTTTTATCCAGGAATTTTGCTCCAAGGG
>CAYSUZ010000328.1:0-2562 GCA_964434335.1 uncultured Planctomycetota bacterium
CGCGTCGAAAAGCACGATGTCGCAGTTACGCCTCATTTGCCTGTGCTGGAAGCCATCGTCGAGTAGGATGCAATTCGGGTTGTGCTCACGACACGCCTTAAACCCCGCAGCGGAGCGGTTTTTGTTCTGAATGTGGATAAGTCCGGGGATGTTCTCTGCCAGCATCCGTGCTTCGTCGTTGCTTTCGCCATCGTCGGTCATCCGGGCGTGATAGCCGCGGCTGAGCACGACGACTTTTTTGCCCGCGCCCATCAGGTGCCGTGCGATGAACTCAACCATAGGCGTTTTCCCCGTTCCGCCGACGGTAACGTTGCCGACGCTTATGACGGGGCAGGGCATCTTGGCGCGATTAAATACGCCGTGGTCGTAGAGGAAGTTGCGCGTACACGTTGCCGCGCAATACAGCGTCGAAAGCGCGCTTAGCCCGCTGCGTGCTACTGCGGCGGCTGCGCCTTTGGCCTTGCCGCTGATTATGTCTTCAAATTGGCTCATGCTTTTCCCTGACCACTACAAGGCCTGATTATACGCTATAAGTGCCGCCGGTCAATCTCGATGCGAAATTTGATTGCTCGGTTTCTCTCTTGCGTTATGCAGGGCTTGAATCGTTCACCGGTTTTTTTGTGCCGCAGATATTCGATTTCCGTTGAAATACGCCCCGGAAAGGATATAATCCCCCTTTCGGGGTCAATATGGGCGAACCCGAGGTAATTCCCATAATTTTCGAAATGTTTGGAGCGGACAATGGAATCATACGACTTTTTGCATCTTGAAATGGACATAACGCCGGACGACAAACTCGTCGCAAAGGCCGGCGGCCAACTCGGTCCTTACGTTCAGCCGTTTGTCGACCAGTTTACCAATGTCCTTAATTCGATAAAAGTAATCCACAAAACACCCGATGGAAAATTGGTTTACAATCTTTATAATCCCCCGCAACCAACTCCCGCCGGAATGCGCGCGCTTGAACGCAAAGTCCGCGAGATTATTTTTAAGCAGGTTTGGCCCGCGACTAGCAACATCAGCGTTACATGGCGTTGCCAGTGTAACTGCGAGCATTGCTCGGCGGTGTCTTTTGTCAACAAACCCGGCGAAGAACTTACCGTCGAAGAACTCAAGACCGTTGTGGATGGTTCAATCGAACTCGGCTCCAATCTCGTCATCTACACCGGCGGCGAGCCGACTGTGCGGCCTGAAATTCTCGAGCTGATCAATCACGTGCCCAAAGATAAGGCCATGTGCATGATCTTCACCAACGGCATTAAATTAAGTCAGGAAGGCTTCGCCCAGCAACTCGCCGACGCTGGCCTGAGCACACTAAACGTTAGTATCGATCACCTCGATCCCGCGATTCATGACAAACTTCGCGGCGTCAAGGGGCTTTACCAGAAGGCCTTCGATGGCGCAAGGATGGCGAGAGAAGCTGGCATTCTGACCGGTATCTCCACTTACGCCACGCCTGAGACGCTCAAAGACGGATCGCTCGAAAAACTCATCAACAAAGCCATCAACGAAGGTTTCCACGAGGTAACGATCTTCGACTGCATCCCGTCGGGCAAATTCCTCAAGCGCACCGACCTGATGCTCAGCGATGCCGACAAAAAAGAAGTCATCAAACTCTCGCGCAAATATCACGACGACCCCAGTTGTCCGATGGGCGTAGTAGCGCAGGCGTTGGTCAACTCGCCGATGGGCGCAGGATGTTTCGGCTCATATTCGCAGTACTACATGACCGCGCGCGGCGACGTCAACCCCTGTGATTTCAATCCGATTACTTTCGGCAACGTCCGCGAGATGCCGATTCAGATGATCTGGCAGAAGATGGTAACGCATCCTGATTTCTGCGACAGGCACATGACCTGCCGTATGCAGACTCAGTCTTATCGCGAGCGTTTCATCGACGTAATTCCCGAGCCGATCGAGTGGCCCGTAACTATCGAGCAGGTTGAGAAGTGGCGCGCAGAGACTGGCAAGACCGATGGTTGTTCCTGCTGCGGAAAGTGCGAATAGCATTGGCAGGGTAGATATAAAACAACAATGGGCCGCTCTTGTGCATGAGCGGCTCATTTTTTTTGGAATTTTGGAAAACTTGTGGACTATATTTGATGGTGCTTCCACTGGCCCGAGGCGAATTTGCGGGAGTTGAGGAATAACTGAACACCCGGCGCCAGCGAAAGCGTCAGCCACGCGCCGTGCAGCCCCAGCGGTGTAAATCGCGTTAGCAGGAAAGCTCCCAGTGTCATTATCCCCAGCCCGCAGAACAGCGTATACCACATCGCCGGGCGCGTCATTCCCGCGCCGGTAAGTCCGCCCATAGCGATTATCGTCAGGCCGTTGAGCAGCTGCGAAGCGCTGATGTAGTACAGCATCGTCGTGCCGATTTCGATTACACTTTCGCTGTCCGTGAATATGCGCATTATATCTCCGGCGAACAGTGCCATGATCCCGCCCAGAACTATCAGGATTAATCCCAGCGCCTTCATTGATTCCCAAACGATGCGTTCCGCTTTTTGCTTATCGCCCGCACCGATGCTTCGGCCGACGAGCGTAATCACCGCGACCTGA
>CAYSUZ010000329.1:0-2557 GCA_964434335.1 uncultured Planctomycetota bacterium
TTGAGGACACACCGGATTTGCCTGAAGAAAATATCGCCGAGGCAGATGAGACCGGTACGCAGGATGTCGCGGCCGAAGAGAACGAGGCGGGTGAGTTCGACGCCGTGCTCGGGGAATTTGAGTCGGAGCCTTTGGAGTCTGGCGCGGAAGCCCCGGAAACTGCTGACTACGACTTTGTTGCGCAGGAAACGCCTGTCGAGGAAGTCGCCGCTGATCTTGCCGATGTTGATGCTGCTGAATCGCAGCCGGAGCAGGACGAGGAAGAGGGTTCGCTTAAGGGTAAGTTGTTCGATATTCTGGACGAATCTGAAACGGCAACGGAAAAAAGTGAAGAAAATGCAAAGACCAACGATTCTGCGGAAGGTTCTGATGAATCTGCCGAGACAGATGCCAGCCCTTCTTTTGTGGCCAGAATTGTTGAGAAAATTTCCGCGTGGCCCTTTGTGCAGCGCGCTGCGCGAGTCGCAACCCCGGTGATTGTTCCCGTGCGCGATTTTGTCCGCAAGGTTGCCGGGCCTGCTGCGGTGCTTGCCAACAAAATTTCGCAACCTGTGGTAGCGCAGGCCGAGCGTTTCGAGAATCTCCTTGCCGAAAATGAGGACTACAAGATGTACTGGCTGACGTTTGGGTTTGTTTCCGTCGGCATTACTATGATGGTTCTCGTTATGTGGCTTCTTGTCTGAAAACATGCTTTAATTCATTTCTGATGAGGATCAATTGTTCTATGATCCTCTTTTTTGTTGGGCAGGATTGTTTTTTTTGGGGTTGGGCGGATTTTCTGATATAATTCGGGATTGTACGGAATCTGTGTGTTGACACCCTATGCGGAGGAATCGCGTTGAAGCAGTCTGTTGTGGAAAAAATTCAGAAATTGCGCAAAGAGCGCGACGCCGTAATACTTGCTCATAATTACCAGCGCCCAGAGGTTCAAGATATCGCGGACTATTGCGGCGATTCGCTTGAACTCGCCCGACTTGCCGCCGAGACCGATGCAAAGGTCATCGTGTTTTGCGGCGTGAAGTTTATGGCCGAGACCGCCAAGATTCTCTCGCCCGACAAGACGGTGCTTATGCCCGACGGCGAGGCTGGCTGTGGGCTGGCGGATATGATAACCGTAGATGAGTTGCGCGCCCTGAAGAAAAAACACCCCGGCGCAGCGGTTGTGTGCTACATCAACACTAACGCCGATCTCAAGGCCGAGTGCGACTATTGCTGTACGTCGTCTAGCGCGGTGAAGATTGTAAATTCTATCGATAAGGACCGCGAGGTGATTTTCGTGCCGGATCGGTCGCTGGGACGCTATACACAGGCCCAGACGGGCCGCGAAATGATTTTGTGGGACGGCTACTGCCCGCCCCACCACCGGATGCTGGCAGAGGCTATTCTGGCGCAGAAGGCCTTGCACCCGGGCGCGCGGGTGATTGTGCATCCCGAATGCACCGAGGACGTGCGGGATATGGCCGACGCCGTAGCGGGAACCGGCGGCATGATTACCTACTGCCGCGAGAACCCCGCGAAGGAATTTATCGTTGGCACCGAGCCTGGCATGGCTTATCGATTGAGCAAGATGATTCCCAGCAAGAAATTCTATCCTGCGATTTCTTTTGTTATATGCCGAAATATGAAACGTACCAACATCGAGAAGGTGATGTGGGCGCTGGAAGATATGAAGGACGAGATTACGCTGAAACCGGCTGTGGCTGAGGCTGCGCGCGTTTGTATCGACGCGATGCTGCGGATTACCGCCCAGTAGATGTCAAACGAAGAATGGGAAACGGACGTATAAGCATGTGTACTTAATACTTGTCGAGTTATTGATATGCGCGAGAGAATAGTCTGTCCGGATTGTGAGAAGGTCTTTCACGAAGACATTGAGGACACACGGACCGAGTTGAAGTGTCCGCTGTGTAGTCATTCCTTCGTGCACATAAGCAACGGAGCGTTTATTGATTACGAAGACGAAACGCTTGAGATGCCTCCCAACGGGAAATCCCGCCCACTGACACCGGACCCCAAGCCTATCATTATCGATGGGGATCCCAAACCCGGCATGATCTTCGGGAATTACGAGATTATCAAAGAAATCGCTCGCGGTGCCACGGGCATAGTTTACAAAGCCCGGCAGCGCAACCTCGACCGTATCGTTGCGCTAAAAGTGTTGTTGGCAGGCGAGACAGCGAGCGAAGAGCAGATCAAACGCTTTCACTCTGAAGCCAAGGCCGTTGCCCAGCTGCGTCATCCCAACATCGTGCCGATTTATGATGTCGACGTGCACGAGGGTAAGCACTTTTTTGCGATGGAATATGTGGATGGCCTGCCGCTGCACAAGGCGCTGAAGCAAAAGCGCCTGACTCCTAATGAGGCGCTGGATGTTATCGTTAAGGTCAACGAGGCTATTGCTGCTGCGCACGACACCCACATAATCCATCGTGATATAAAGCCTGCCAACATTATGATCGACAAGAACGGTCGCGTGCAGGTGATGGATTTTGGTCTGGCCAAGCAGATAGAGGCTGACACGCAGTATACGCGCAGTGGTATGACGATGGGCACACCG
>CAYSUZ010000330.1:0-2539 GCA_964434335.1 uncultured Planctomycetota bacterium
AAATCTAATGGCGAAGATTTTCCTGTGGAAGTTACACTTACCCCGCTTATTTACAAGGGCAAACCATTGCTTCATACCCTTTGGCGCGACCTTACCGAGCAAAAACGCACCGAAAACGATGCCAAGCAAGCGCGAGAAAAAGCCGTAGAGTCCAGCAACGAATTGGCCCGCAAACTTAATGAACTCGAACGGTTCAATCGCTTCTCGGTAGACAGAGAAATGCGCTTAATCGAGTTAAAAGGAGAGGTTAACAGTCTGTGCGCCAAGCTTGGCGAAAATCCGCCTTATGATGTTAAGTATGCCGCCGCAGCACGCGCTGCTCGGCAGACCGACACTTAATATTGCACCCGTTTAGAGGTGTTATGTCTTGTAGTTATGGATTGCCTGTGTTACAATACCAAAGTGCTCGACAAGAGTGTCGGGTGCTTTTTTTTTGGACAGAGGTTTGTACATTTCATGATCGAAGTAGATAAAATTCGCAATCTGGCAATTATTGCGCACATTGACCACGGTAAGACCACGCTGATCGATTCAATTTTTCGCGACGCACATACCTTTCGCGACAATGCCCGCGTTGAAGAACGCGTAATGGACAACTGCGATCTCGAGCGCGAACGAGGCATCACCATCCGAGCCAAGCATTGCACGGTTGAATGGGAAGGCTATCGCATCAACATCATCGACACCCCCGGACACGCCGATTTTTCTGGCGAGGTCGAGCGGGTGCTCTCGATGGTGGATTTCGTTTTGTTGCTTGTGGACGCCAACGAAGGCCCCATGCCCCAGACACGCTACGTTCTCATGCGTGCGCTGCGCTTGGGCCTCAAGCCCATAGTCATAGTCAATAAAGTCGATCGCCCGAACGCCGATCCCGTTGGCGCACTCGACAAAACCATCGATCTTTTCATCGAACTCGGCGCCTCGGACGAGCAGATAGACTTCCCCGTACTCTACGGTTCGGGACTTGAAGGCTGGTTAGTGCGCGATCTTGACACCGACGAACGCAAGGGCATGCCCGCGTTGTTCGAGACGATTATAGAACAGGTTCCGCCGCCCGCCGCAAACATGGACGCGCCATTTCGTATGCAGATAAGCACCCTCGCGTGGAGCGACTACGTCGGTCGCATCGGCTGTGGGCGCGTGCTTCAAGGCAGGCATAAAAAGGGCGAAGATTTTGTCCTGACCACAACAGCCAGAAAAGATCGCGACGCAGATGATGGCGAATGGGAAGTAACAGGCCGCAAAACAATGAAATCCTCATGGCTGTGGGTTACGAGCGGACTTGAGCGCGAAGCCGTCGAAGAAATCTCCGCAGGCGATATTGTCTGGATCGCCGGGGCCGAAGACGTAATGATTGGCGATACGCTTTCTGTGCCCACACTGGAAAATCCTGCTTTGCCGCCGCTCGATATCGAAGAGCCAACCGTCTCGACGTTTTTTCTCGTAAACACCGGCCCGCTTGCAGGCAAAGACGGCAAGGCGGTAAAACTGCGCCAGATAAAAGAGCGACTTGACCGCGAAATGCGCGTTAACGTTGCGCTGCGCGTCGAAGACATTGGTCGCGCCGATGGCGTCAAAGTCAGCGGCAGGGGCGAACTCCACCTCGCCGTACTCATCGAAGAAATGCGCCGCGAAGGACTGGAATTTTGCGTCTCGCGGCCCGAAGTCATCACGCACCGCAACTCTGACGGCAAGCTTCTCGAACCCATGGAGCAAGCAATTATTGATGTGCCGGCAGACTATCAGGGTGCTGTAATTGCGAAGCTCGCACGTCGCAAGGGCGAGCTGATGAGCGTCCACAACGCCGGAACCGGCATGTTGCGGCTGGAATTTAAAATCCCCACTCGTGGCATTATCGGCTATCGCACCGAATTTCTCACCGACACGCGCGGTCTGGGCATCATGTCATCGCGTTTTGTCAACTACGGGCCATGGTGCGGCGATGTGCTCTCGCGCACCCGCGGCTCCATGATCAGCATCGAAGCAGGCGAGGCCACCACTCACAGCCTGGAAAATCTCCAGCTGCGTGGCACCCTTTTCGTTAAGCCTGGCGAGCGCGTGTACGAAGGCATGATTGTTGGCGAGCATGCGCGCCCCGAGAGTCTGCCCTGCAAGCCGACGAAGAAAAAGGCGATGACCAACGTTCGCACAGCAATCAAAGCAATGGAAGCCGGGCTGGACGTGCCGTTCAAGCATACCCTGGAGAGTGCGCTAGAGTGGGTCGATGAAGACGAACTCGTTGAGATTACGCCCAAAAACATACGCATCCGCAAGGCGATACTCGGCGCCGAAGGCCGTAAACGCGCCTTCCGCAAACTTGGTGTTCGCGCCGGATAATTGTTTTGAAGTTATACCTGCGGCGTAAGAACGCATCAGTAAAAGAGAGCCGATAAAAACGGAAGTATCAATACGACCACAAACTCTTTGCCCTTGCATAATACTACGCGACAAGGTATCTTGTTTGCATGGCTAGTATATAATGACTGTGGGGAATGGCCATATCCCAGCGCCAGACCGCGAGTATCAAACCATTAACGCC
>CAYSUZ010000331.1:0-2536 GCA_964434335.1 uncultured Planctomycetota bacterium
ACCGCCGCCCTGACCCCGCTGATGAACGAGGCCCGCGAAAAGTATAATACCGTCATCATCGACTGCCCGCCATCGCTGGGGCTGCTTCCGAAAAATGCGCTCTCCTGCGCGGATTCCGTCCTGGTTCCGATACAGTGCGAATTCTTCGCGATGGAAGGACTCAGCCAAATACTCCGCGCCATTGAATCCGCAAAAAAATCCGTCAATCCAAACCTGCATCTCGAAGGGATACTCTTCACGATGTTCGAGAGCGACCTGCAACATTCCCGCGAGATTGTCCGGGAGATATCCCGACATTTTCCCGAAAAAATTTACAGCGCAATGATTCCGAGAGACATCACCGTCGCCGAGGCCTCAAGTTTTGGCCAGCCTTTGGTAACTTACCAGCCGCGTTCGCGCGCGGCCCGCAGTTATATCGAATTCGCCAGAGAGATATTGCATGAACGATCCGAATAAAAAACTTGGCCGTGGTTTTACGCCCATTCCCGAAGACGAAGATATGCCGTTTGTCTCAATAGCGGCTCAGGACAAACCCGCCGATAAAGGGCCGGAAACCAATCCGAATGAGGTGGCTGCGGGAGCCGAAAAAATCGTTGGCACAGGAGAGCCAGAATTTGCGCAACACGCTGTGCTGCAAGAGGTTATCATGGTTGATGTGTCTGGTATTTCGCCGAATCCCCAGCAGCCCAGAGAGCATTTCGACGAAAGCGCGCTTGACGATCTCATGGCCTCGATTAAGGCCTCGGGACTCCTCCAGCCGATAGTTGTGCGGAAGTTCGGCCAGGCTTATCAGATAGTCGCGGGAGAGCGGAGATGGCGAGCCTCGAAGCGGCTCGGTTTGGATAAAATACCTGCGATCGTGCGCGAATTCAATGATGAAGAGATGCTCGAACTGGCGCTTTTGGAAAATATCCAGCGCGAGGATCTTGATCCCGTGGAGAAGGCGCGCGCTTATAAGCGGCTTTCGGGTGATTTCGGGCTCAAGCAGGAGGAAATTGCCAAAAAAGTCGGCCAAAAGCGCAGCACGGTTGCTAATTACTTGCGATTGTTAGAGTTGCCGCCAGTTGTCCTGGAACATGTTTCACGTGGAACAATTACGATGGGGCACGCGCGGGCCTTGCTTGCCGTGGAGGGAAATGTCCAGAGAATACGTCTTTGCGAGAAGGTTATCGCCGAAGAGTTGTCCGTTCGCGCTGTTGAGCTTGAAGCGGCTGTGCGTCGTGGCGAGTCGCCAGCGGCCGGGGCGAAATCTAAAAAGTTGCGCAAAACCGCATCGCCTCACGTCAAAGAACTCGAAGAATCCTTTACGCGAGCGTTGGGCACGAAAGCTAAAATTCTCCTTAATGAAAAAACCGGACGCGGAAAACTTATCATCGAATTCCGCTCGCCGGATGATTTTGAGAAGATACAAAAAATGCTTGGCGCATGATAGCTGAGATGAATATCCGGAAAATTTTCGCGGGGGCTTCGGCCTCCGCGTTTTTTCATGCCACATTTTGATCCCGCAACAAGCCTGTGCGGTTAATGTTAGGTGCTATGTGTTGATATTTACTCTTTGGTGTGGTGTTTTGCCGCAATGATGTAAAAGCGAACAGTATTGGATGAAGGCAGAGTCAACGCCAGATCGCTCGCATGACCGTAAGTGGTTGAAAGCAAACGCGTTACTTCTTTTAGCCATCTTTTTGGCATCGATGGCACGGACGTTGCTAATATACAATGACTCAAGAACAGGGGCGTTTTCAGAAATGAAGACGCAGAGGGCAGTCACGCATACGGCCTGTTGTGAGAGGGTCACGACAGGCTAGAATATAATCACCGCAACGCGGTGTTCAATGGCTTCGGTAGTGCCGAGATAGAAAAAATGTTAAAAAGAGAAAAAGGGCCGAAGCTTGTAAAAATGTGGCCTTGGCTACGGGGATCTTTAACAACTGACACAGAAATACACCCAAGGGGCAATGCATTCAAATTTTTTTTGGTGGTGTGCGAACTTCTCCCTTCGCTTTTGCTCCCTGGGTGCCCTGAAAAAAACGCTTCGGCGTGAAGATAGAGAATTTCATAATCATTACCGTCTCCACTTATCTTGTTTGGTATGTTGGGCCGACAATAAAAGGTATGGGAAACCATATTGACCCAGCGTACCAAATTATAAAATGCAGGGGAGGGTAGGAGCGAGCGGCCATGCGGATTCCACTGAATTTTGGTCGGCGAACCTGCTCCTCTCTTTTTTGGGATAATACTCGATAAAAAGACACCTCCTCCTTTTTCGAGTTATGCAACAAGATTAGCGCCGGCAACCCTTGACGAGTTGCCGGCGTTTTTTTCATTCCTGTTTGAAAAGAGTGATCGCTGGCATTTGTGCTGACAAACACCCAGGAAACAATTCCCTGATAAAGAGCTAGTCCGAAAGGAATCATTTCATTCCAGTTTGAAAAGAGTGATCGCTGGCATTTGTGCTGACAAGTACCCAGGAAACAACTCTTTGATAAAGGGCTATTCCGAAAGGAATAAAGGTACTTCCGACCGGCTAGACCACTTC
>CAYSUZ010000332.1:0-2524 GCA_964434335.1 uncultured Planctomycetota bacterium
GTCGTATTGTTTATCGACGAACTCCACACTAGCGTCGGTGCCGGCGCAGCCGACGGCGCTGACGATTCGGCGAACCTGCTCAAACCCGCGCTTGCTCGCGGAGGCCTGCGCTGTATCGGGGCCACGACTCTGGACGAATATCGCAAGCACGTCGAAAAGGATGCCGCGCTGGAACGCCGCTTCCAGCCTGTGATAGTCGGCGAGCCGAACGTCGACGACACCATTGCCATCCTGCGCGGATTAAAGGAAAGATACGAAGTGCATCACGGCGTTCGCATCTCGGATTCGGCGATTATTGCTGCCGCGAAACTTTCTCATCGCTACATCACTGATCGTTTTCTTCCTGACAAGGCCATCGATCTCATCGACGAGGCGGCTTCGTGTTTGCGCATCGAGATTGACAGCATGCCGACCGAACTCGACGTCTGTCAGCGGCGCATCATGCAGTTGGAGATCGAGCACAAGGCGCTCGAAAAGGAAAAGGACGCGGCTTCGCGTGCGCGGCTGGAAAAACTTGATAAGGAGATGTCGGAGCTGCGGGAGAAGAGCACGCAGATGAAGGCTCATTGGATGAACGAGAAAAATGCCATCCAGAAAATCCGCGAACTCAAGGAACGGCTCGAACAGATGCGTCTCGATGCCGAACGACTAACGAGACAGGGCGAACTCGAAAAGGTTGCCGAGCTTCAATACAAAACTATTCCCGAAGCCGAGGCCGAACTCAAGGCCGAGAACGCGCGGCTGAGTGAGTTGCAGAAAAACCAGCAGATGCTCAAGGAAGTTGTGGACGAGGAAGACGTGGCCGATGTCGTCGCGGCGTGGACGGGGATTCCGGTTGCGCGGATGCTCGAAACAGAAACACGCAAGTTGCTGGATATGGAAAAAAACCTTCGGCGCCGCGTCATCGGGCAGGACGAAGCTCTCAGGGCTGTGGCAGGAGCCGTGCGCCGCGGGCGTTCGGGGATGCAGTCCGTTGATCAGCCGATCGGCTCGTTTTTATTCCTCGGGCCGACGGGCGTCGGCAAAACCGAGACTGCGCGCGCGCTGGCAGAGTTTCTTTTTGATACCGAAGACGCGATGATCCGCATCGACATGTCGGAATACATGGAAAAACACACCGTCTCGCGTCTGATTGGTGCGCCTCCCGGATACGTCGGCTACGAAGAGGGCGGCCAGCTTACCGAGGCTGTTCGTCGTCGGCCCTACGCCGTGATTTTGTTTGACGAAATCGAAAAAGCCCATAGCGACGTCTTCAACGCGCTCTTGCAGGTGCTTGACGACGGCAGGCTAACCGACGGACAGGGCCGCACGATCGATTTCAAAAACTCCGTAGTGATTATGACCTCGAACATCGGCACCGACGTCATCCAGGAACATATCGCGCTCGGCTCGAAGGCCGAAGAGAACGGCAAGGAGACCGAAAATATCCGCAGGGCGATGATGGCGGAACTGCGGCGGAATTTCCGGCCTGAATTTATCAATCGCATCGACGAAATTACTATATTCAATGTGCTCAGCGAAGAAGACCTCAAGCAGATCGTCGAGATTCAGATAGAGCGCCTGCGAAAAATCCTTGCTGAACGAAACATCGCCATCGAGCTGACGGATGCCGCAAAAGGCCTGCTGGCGCGGGAGGGTTTCGACTCGGAATACGGTGCGAGGCCGCTGCGCCGCCTGATACAGCACAAGATACAAGACGTGCTTGCGATGAAACTGCTGGAAGGCGAATTCGCCGATGGCGAGAGCATCGTAGTTGACGAGAAAAATGGCAATCTGGTTTTTGCAAAGTCAAAAGACAATGACTAAGCGCGCATTAGTTATACTCAATCCGATCTCGGGTGCGGGACGCGGCAAAAAGATTTTGCCTGACGTGCTGCGTGTCCTTGAGGCGGCGGGTTGGGAGTCGGAGACGCTGCGGACTGGCGCACGAGGCGACGCCGAGCAAAAGGCGCGCGAGCTGCGCGGCGAAATCGAGATGATCGTTACGCTGGGCGGCGATGGAACGATCAGCGAGGTTGTTGCGGGGCTGGAGGGCGCAGATGTGCCTGTCTGCATCGTGCCCGTTGGAACGTCGAACTGTCTGGCGGGGGAGTTGAAGCTTTCGCCAAAACCCGATGCACTGCGCAGGCGCATCGAGGCCATGCGCACCGAGGTCATGGATTCGTTTATTTTCAACGGTCGCCGAGGTTTGCTGATGGCGGGGGCCGGGTTGGACGGCGAGGTCGCGCGGCGTGTCTGCGAGCGGCGCAAGGGGCATCTTAGCCAGTTTTCATATTGTATCCCCTCGCTGAAGACTATCGTAAGATATCCGTTTCATCCGATGAGCCTGACGCTCGATGGCGAAAAGATTACCGACGACGCGAATTTTGTCGAGGTAGCCAACATCCGACAATACGGCGGGCCGATGGTTCTGGTGGATAGCGCTGACAGAGCTGACGGGTTGCTGGATGTGTTGGTTGTGGAGGGCGCGGGCCGTTTGCAGTTTCTTAGCTACATGTCGCAGGCCTTTGTGCTGAAACGGGTC
>CAYSUZ010000333.1:0-2523 GCA_964434335.1 uncultured Planctomycetota bacterium
TCTATTTTTAAAGCGTTGTTAAGTGCGTCATCAAACATTTTGGCCTTGATTTGTGCTTTTGTAACAGCAGACATGGAGGAAAATGGTTTCTCATGTTTTTGGGCGCATGTGATCGCTTGCGCAAAAGTCTCTTCGGCATTCTTTTGAAGTCCTTTGCTGTGTTGAGCAAGGGCGATTGCTAAAAGTATTTCCAATTTGTCGTCAGGGCTTTCAAATTCTTCGGCTGTCTTTAGTGCCTCTGGAAATAATCCGGCTTTTGCCTGTGATATTCCTACATCAAGATAAGTTTGGGCAATTACTTGCTGTTTGTTGGTGCAAGAAATCCCCAATTTTAGCGGGGCTTGTGGTTGTTGTTGATGTGTTCCAATATCTTTAAAAGTGCTCTTGATTGATTTGTGTTCTATAATGTTGTTAGTGCGTTGTAACAATTCGGAATAGGTTTTTTGAGCGTTTTCTGTCATTCCTGTTTTAGATTGTTGCTCGGCTATATAAATAAAGGTCGGGCTGGCGCAAAATGCAATAATTTGCAATTTCCTAGCAGTTTTTAATGCCTCATCAAACATTCCGACTCTTGATTGTGCTTTTGCGATATTGGAGAGAGTGGGCATCTTCTCCCACCATTTATCCAGGTTTTCCGCGTAAGCAATTGACTCGGCAAAATATTTCGAAGCGACTTTTTTCGGAAGGGTTTCCGCTATTATAGCCAATCCGTTTGCCTTAAGTGAGACTGATTGAATTTTATTAATGCTTGCCGTTGCTTCTTTCAACATGCCTGCCGCAATTTGAGTCTTTATGGTATTCTCAAGTATTGGCCATGGGTCGGGGGAGAACATTTCGCGCTGATACGTCTCTGATAAGAGGTCATATATTTTCTGGAAAGTTTTTCCTGAGGCATCCATCATTCCCGCCTGGGCCTGTATGGCTGCCAGGTCAATTAGAACGGATGCGGGGTTTTCGGGATTTTCGCTTTCTTGGGCGATAAGCAATGCTTCCGTAAAGTTTCCATCTTTTGCAAACGCCGACATTACGGCCTTACGACATTCCAGTCTGATGTCGGGTTGTGCGATTTTATCGGTTGTCGCAAGAGCGGAAGCCAAAAGACCAGCTTTTACTTGTGCCAGAGCAATATCTGCATATACGGATTTTTCTGAGGATCCCGTTTTGCATTTTTGAGCGATTGCCAGTGCTTCGGAAAACCTATTTGCTTTGCATAGCGCGTAAATGGTTACGCGGTAAACGTTTTGAGGATCGTATTCAGGCACTTCCAGTGTGTGCATCTTTGAGAGAGCCTGGGTATACATGCCTGCGTTTAACTCGGCAGCGATAATCCTCCAATGAGCAGAGGCCTTGCGGCCCTGACCTTTAATTGTTTGAGCAATCGCTAAAGCTTCGTCATACATGCCGGCATCCGCCTGTGTCTGCACGATGTGGAGAAGCAGAGTTTGTGTTTCATATCCGTCTTCGTCCGCCACGCTGTCGAGAGCATTGTTTATCCACCATGCTGAGCCTTTGGCTTCGTCTTCCGTTGATCGTGATTTCCAGACATCTGCCCAATATCCTGGATCGGTAATAGTGCCCATGCAGCCGGATAAACAACTAATTAGTGAGAATAGGGCGACAGATAGGCAGAGAATACTTATGGCATGTGGTTTTTGGGGAAATAGGGTTGAGCGCCCACGGCGTTTTGTTGTAGTTTGTTGCACGATATTACCTCCATTGGGATAATTTTTCATTCACCCTGTATAGCACAGGGTTATTTATCCATATATTGTAGATAATAGTCAAGATTTTTTAGTTGAATACTGCGCTCATTATTGCGAATTCAGACTATCGTTTCGGCGGCGGGGAGTTTTTGCTTGAAAAAACGCGCATCTCGGCGAAAATAGCGTTTCCAATCAATTGTCTCGCGGGCCTCGCCCAAATTTCCACAGGAGAATCGCAAGTATGCTAAAAATCAAGACAGCCGTCATCAGCGTCAGCGACAAAACCGGCGTCGTAGAATTCGCGCAGTTCCTCGCCTCGCAGGGCGTCAGGATTATTTCCACCGGCGGCACGGCAAAGGTGCTGGCCGACGCGGGCATCGAGATCGTGCCGATCCGCGAAGTTACCGGAAACGCAAAGGACGATTATTTCGACGGTCGCATGAAGACGATCTCGTTTAACTACGAAGGCGCGCTGCTCTTCAAGCGCGACGACGAGAAGCACGTCAAGCAGGCCGCCGAACTCGGCATCCCGACCATCGACATGGTCGTGTGCAACCTCTATCCGTTCGAGAAGGTGACCGCCGACGCAGGCGTAACGGTCGAGAAGGCCGTGGAGAACATCGACATCGGCGGGCCGTGCATGATTCGCGCGGCGGCGAAAAATTTCGGCGCGATCGCGGTCGTCGTCGATCCCGCGCGTTACGGCGGCATAGTAGACGAGATAAAAAAAGCAGGCGGACTCGGCGACGAGACGCTGCAATCGCTGATGGTCGATGCGTTCGAGCGCACGGCCGATTACGACGCGGCGCTCAACACGTTC
>CAYSUZ010000334.1:0-2509 GCA_964434335.1 uncultured Planctomycetota bacterium
TTTTGCCGAGGCCACCGACGATGTGAAATTTGCGGTACGCAGTGCGTGGCGAACACTTTTGGAAAAACGAGAGAGCTACAAAATTCAGAGCAACAGCCTTGAACTCGCCAAACGCAGGGTCGACAACATAACGATGCTGCTAAACGCGGGCAGGGCAGATATGCGGGATATGCTTGACGCGCAGGAATCGCTCATCGACGCGCAAAATGCGTTAGTGGGTGCGCTGACCGATCACGCAATTGCGAGATTGCAATTTTTCAGAGACATAGGTTCGCTCCAGGTCGACGATTCGGGTCTGATACAAGAGCCGGAGCAGAAACAGGAGAGCGAAAACGAAAAGACGGACGAGGACAAAGATGCAGCGAAAGAAAAATAACAAACTTGCTTGGTTGTCGATAGCGTGCCTGTTCATTTTGACGAGCACGGGCTGCGCCGATGAGAGCGAGACGACCTTGAGCGATCATTACACTGTGGTGAAAGGCGATTTGGTCATAAGTGTCAAGGAAAGCGGGACGATCAAGGCGCTGGAGAAAGTTGATATACGTTCGCACGTCGAGGGCAGCAATGCGATAGTCTATTTGATTAAAGAAGGAACTCGTCTGACACAAGAAGACGTTGATAACAAAGTAGTGCTGGTTGAGCTCGACAAAGCATCCCTGCTCGCCAAGCTCGACGATCAAGAAGTATCTGTCAACAATGCCGAGTCATCTTACAAACAGGCAAATATCAGTCTTGAGATTCAGCGCAATGAAAACGAAAGTTCCATTGCCGAGGGTGAACGTACGATACTGTTCGCAAGAATGGATGTGGAAAAATATCTTGGCAAAACGCTGGTTAAGGATGTTATGGCTCAGTATGGCAAGTCGGAAAACGGTGCTGAAAAAGAAAGCGATAAACCCAAATCCGACCAGGATGCTATCAGTTTGGGCATTGATTACGAAAGTTTGGCAAAACGCGAAGATCTTGGAGGCGGGGCTTTGCAAGAAAGGCGTATCCTGGAATCTGATATCGAGCTAGCTAATGAGGAGGTTACGCTTGCGCGAAATACTCTGGAGTGGACTAACAAACTTCTGGAAAAGGGCTATGTTACCAAGGACGAGGCCGAGGCCGACGCCTTGTCTTTGAAACGTAAAGGAATCGAACTCGAACGCACTCAAACTGAACTTGATTTGTTTATGCGCTATGATTTCGCAAAAAATACGGAAAAACTGCTCTCGGATTATACCGAGGCCAAAAAAGAGATGGAACGCATTCGAATAAGCTGCAAAGGTAAGGAAGATAAAGCGCTTGATGATGTGAGCGCAAAAGAACAGAATCTGGAAATTCACCAGGTAAAACTGGAAAAATACAAAACGCAAATCGAGAACTGTACCATTTATGCCACAAAACCCGGCCTCGTTGTGTACGCAAACCTTAATCAAGGAAATCGTGGCGCCAGCAATCCGATTCAGGAAGGCACTTCCGTAAAAGAAAATCAGGAAATACTGACCATTCCCGATCTTGACAACATGGGCGTGGAGGTCAAGATGATGGAAGGGTCTAATCATATGATCAAAAAGGGCATGCAGGCGATTGTCCAGATAGATCGCGACGAAACGCTTCAGATCGGCGGAGAAGTAATATCCGTATCGAGTGTGGCCGACTCTGCCGACATCTTTCGCGGCAATCCCCAGCCTACATACCCCACAGAAATCGAAATCAGCGATGCCGCCAAATATGAATTAAAACCCGGCATGTCGGCGAAAGTTACCATTTTGGTCCAGGAACTCAAAGATGTCATTTCCGTGCCATTGCCAGCCATCCAAATCTACAAAGGCAAATCGGTTTGCTATGTCAAAGCTGGCGGTAGTTACAAATGCGTACTTGTCGAACTGGGAGCATCGAATATCGATCGCGTTTACGTAAAACAAGGCCTCGCAGAAGGCGACAAGATACTATTGCGCGAGCCGCGTGTGGGCGAAGATATAATAAGAGATGAAAGCCTGTTCGATGAGAAGAAGGAGCCTGCGAAAACAGTCCCGCCCGTCCAAAAGAAGCAGGTCGAAAATGCGGCCGAGGAGAAAGCAGATACTCCCGACAAGCAATCAGTGCAGAAGTCACAGGGCATAGACGAAAATCAAAAACCGCAAAATACCGACGCACCCCAATCCAGAGGAAGTATGCGCAAAATAATGGAAGAACTTAACGACGAGGAAATACAAAAATTCAGGAAATTGAGAATGGAAGGGAAAATTGACATGAAAGCAGTTGGCGAAGCACTTGCCGGTAAGTCGCTCGAAGCACAGCTCGAATACATGCGCAACAACGTACTGAACAAATAATCAAATGGCAATTATCGAAATATCTGAACTTCAAAAGACCTATTTTCTGGCCAAAGGCACTGTGCAGGTAAATGCGTTGGCGGGTGTTGATCTGCAATTTGAGCGCGGCGAATATATCGCCATTATGGGGCCATCGGGTTCTGGCAAATCCACGCTGCTCAATGTTCTGGGCTGTCTCGACAGGCCCA